>DATGVC010000099.1:0-2624 GCA_035300745.1 Gemmatimonadales bacterium
GGAGATCGACCGCACGGCGCTGCTGAACGAAATCCGCGTCATGCTGCGGCGCTTCGAGAAGCTCAAACCGCAAGCCAAGAATCCCGAGTTCTGGCTGTCGCACTTGCTCGGCGGACTGCACCACCTGCTGCTCTCCGCCGACCGCACGCCCGCCGAGAAGGCAGCAGCGGCGATCGGGCGACTCGAGGACATCCCCGCTTTTCTCGAGGATCTCAAGGCCGCCCTCGAAGAGCCGGTGCGAGTCTTTGTCGAGACTGCGGTGCGGATGACCGAGGGCGGCCGCTTGCTCGTGACAGAGCTCGCCGCGGCGCTCGGCGCACAGGCGCCGATGCACGCCGCCCGGCTCTCGGCCGCGGCGGACCAAGCGAGCGCGGCGCTGCTCGCCTTCGACACGAATCTCGAGCGCTGGCTCGAGATGGGGACGGAGCATTTTGCGATCGGCGAGGAGGCGTTCAACTTCCTGCTGCACTATCAACATGCGCTGCGCGACACCGCGCCGGAGCTGTGGCGTTACGGCTTGCGGCTGAAGGAGGAGATCGAAGCGGATCTCGTGCGGCTCGCCACGCGCCTCGACAGCAAGCCGTGGCCGGACCTCGTCGACAAGCTGCGCGCAGATCATCCTGCCCCCAACGAGCTGGTGGACGCCTACGCCAGAGAGATGGCGCGGGCCCGCGATTTTGTGGAGCAACGGAAGCTGGCGCCCATTCCCAAGGCGCCGCTTGGCGTGATTCCGACGCCCGCGTTCATGCGTCCGGTGATCCCCTACGCTGCCTACGACAGCCCGGGCGCCTACAGCCGCGACCGCACCGGCTGGTTCTACGTGACGGTCCCCGATTCACGCCTGCCGTCGGCGCAGCAGGAGCGGATCCTGCGCGACCACTGCAGCTACGAGCTGGCCGCAACGGCCCTGCACGAAGGCTACCCCGGTCACCATCTGCAGCTCGTCATCGCTAAGGGCCTGCCATCACATGTCCGCAAGAACCTCTGGACACCTCTGACCGTCGAGGGGTGGGCCCTGTACTGCGAAGACATGATGGGCGAGGAAGGATTCTACGCCTCGGACGAGGAGCTCTTCTTCCAGCGCGTGCACCTGCTGTGGCGCGCGATGCGCGTTCTGCTCGACGTCGGTCTACACACGCGCGGCATGACGCGCGAGCAGGCGGTCGATCAGATGGTGAACGAGCTGCACGTCGAGCGCGGCAACGCCGAGGCCGAAGTGCGGCGCTACTGCGCCTGGCCGGCGTATCAGCTGTGTTATGCCGTGGGCCGGCGCGAGCTGCTGCGGCTGCGGGACGATTTCCGCAAGGCGAAGGGCAACGGCTTCACGCTGCGCGCGTTCCACGACGCCGTGCTGCCGTACGGCGGCCTGCCCGTCAGTCTGATCCGCTGGGGACTCGGTTTGGGTGAGTAATCGTCCCCCCCCCGCCCCCCCCGCCCTCCCCAGGCAGGTCAAGCTTTTCGGTGCTGTCTCCCTTCTCAACGATTTCGCGAGTGAGATGGTGTACCCGCTGCTGCCGGCGTTCATCACCGGCGTCCTGGGCGGCGGGGCGGCGGCGTTGGGCGCGCTGGACGGCGCCGCCGACGCGGCCGCGGCACTCGTAAAGGTCGTCGCGGGGCGGCTCGCCGACCGGCCGCGTTTGCGCGGGCCGCTGATCGTGGGCGGCTATTTCCTGGCGGCCGCCGTGCGGCCGATCATCGCGCTCACAGCGGCGGCGTGGCAGGTGATCGGCCTGCGCGTGGTGGACAGGCTCGGCAAGGGTTTGCGGACGCCCCCGCGCGACGCGTTGATCGCGGACGTGACCCCGGCTCCGATCGTCGGTCGCGCATTTGGACTGCAGCGCGGGCTCGACCACGTGGGCGCGGTGATTGGGCCGTTGGTGGCCTGGTGGCTGCTGTCGAATGGGGCGGACGTACGGAAAGTGATCGTGGCGAGCCTGGTGCCTGGTGTGCTGGTGTTGGTGTTGGCTTTGTGGGCGGTAAGAGGCGGTAGGAGGCGGGACGAGGCGGTAGGAGCGCAGGAACCGCTACCGCCCCCTACCGGCCCCTACCGCTCCTTGTCCCCCGCTGTCATCGCCATCGCCTTCTTCTATCTCCTCCGCATGCCCGACACGCTGATGATCCTTCGGGCGCAGCGATTAGGCATCGCGGTGGCGCTGGTGCCGCTCCTGTGGGCGGCGTTGCATGTCGTCCGGTCTTCGACCTCGTTCGTCGGCGGTGCACTTTCGGACCGCATCGGCCCGTCGCGCACCATGTGGATCGGCTGGCTCAGCTACGTCGCGCTCGCCGCGGGCATGGCCTTCGCCGCCAGTCCGCTGGCTGCGTGGGTGCTGTTTCTCGCGCTCGGCATTGTCGCGGGACTCACGGAGAGTCCCGAGCGCGCGCTCGTATCGGCCGCGACAGGTGGGCGTCACGGGAGCGGGTTCGGCGTCTATCACGGGCTAACTGGTGTGGCGGCACTGACCGGGGGAATTGCCCTTGGCCTTATTTTTCAACGCGTGAGTGGGTCGACGGCATTCCTCGTAAGTGCCATCGGCGCCTTGGGTTTGGCCATCCTCTGGCCTTTCTGGACACGCCTGCATAGGGTTCCCCCGCCATGAGCGCCCCCCCCCCCCCCCCCCCCCCCC
>DATGVC010000100.1:0-3509 GCA_035300745.1 Gemmatimonadales bacterium
TTCACGAAAACGATGTCCGCTCGCTGCGGGAATTCCGGCGCGTCATCGACGCGACGTTCTCGACCAACCTCGCCACGGGCGCCCGAGTCGCCGCGAGCAATTCGCGCGGAGGACGCGACCCGAGGTTTGCGCCGGCGAACGCGCTGGATGGCAAGCGCGACACTTACTGGGCAAGCGACGATGGCGAGCGAACGCCGAGCCTAACCCTCGAGTTGTCTCGCGAGGTCTCGTTCAATGTCGTGCGGCTGCGCGAGTATCTCCCCCTGGGTCAGCGCATCGAATCAATAAAAATTGATGGATGGCAGAACGGGCAGTGGGTCGAGTTCGCGACGGCGACGAGCATCGGGAACTGCCGGTTGATCAGGGGCCCGCGTATTACGACCGCGCGCGTGCGACTCCGTGTTACGCAGGCCTCGGTGTGCCCAGCAATTTCAGAGCTCGGTCTATTTGCCGAGCCTACATCGCCATCTGCTGGGCCTCCTTCCGAATCAGCGCGTAGCCCAGGCTATTGAAGTTGTAAATCGCGAGCTCGCGAAATATCGGCTTGGCTTTCTCAGATTGCCCCGAACCGTCCAGCGCCATCGCGTAGTGGAATTTGATGTACGGATCCAGCAGGTTGCCCTGCGCGAAGTGTGCCGCGGCGTCCGCGTTGTGTCCTCGATACAAGGCGATGAACCCCTTCAGCTGGTGCACCGGCTCCATCCTGCGCGGGTTTGAATCCGGGGTGACGAGCGCGGTCAGACGGCCGGTCTCACGTTGCGCGGTCCGGTAGTCGCCCTCGCGGGCCGCGAGCCACGCCTTGAAGTAGGCGACGCCCTGTTCCTGCGCGCGGCGGAAGCCGGCGCTGCCGACTTGATCGGCCTGCCGCATCATCAGGGGCGTGCGCTGCTTGAGCGCCGCATCTGCTGCCGGGAAATCGCGCCTGTCGATCGCAATCAGCGCGACATTCGAGAGCGCGTTGATCTTCACGGTGACCGGATCCGGGATCCCCATCCCATCCGCCTGCGCGACCAACTGGTTCAGCTCGACGATTGCGCCTCGCGCGTCCCCCGCGTAAGCACTGACATACGCCCGGAAGGGCGCGAAGAAGCCGCGCTCATTGCCGCGTCCCACCGCCATCGCTGAGTCGTAGTCCGCCCGCGCCGCGTCATAGTCGCCCGAGAACGAGTTGACGTGGCCGCGCTGCTGCAGCATCCCGGCATCGCGCGGATTCAGCTGGTGGCCGCGGGTGTATTCGGCGCGCGCCTGCGGCAGGTTGTTCAGCGCGCGCTGCGCGTCGCCCAAATTGTCGTGCATCGCCGGCTCATTGGGTGCGAGCGCCTCGGCGGCCTGGAAATGCTGCAGCGCCTGGTTGAAGTCCCGGGGCTCGCCGAACAAGTAGGACACGCCGATCGCGACATGAGCCGCCGCAAAGCGTGGCGCGAGGGCGAGTGCCTTCTCGTACGACCCGCGGGCGTCGGCGTTGCGGTTCAGGCCCGTCTGGATATTGCCGAGCGTGAGATAGGCGCGCGGGCTCTGGGGATACTTGGCGACGAGTTGCTGTGCTGTCTCGAGCTGTCCGCTGGCGTCATTCTCGAGCCCCTTGCGCGCGATCTCGATCTGCAGCTGCTCGGCGTCCGACGCTCCCGCGGCGAGACGCTCGGCGCGCGCCAGGTTGGTCTTGAATTCGTCGAGCGAGTTGCCGGTATTCGCGACATTCAGGTACGCAATGGCGAACATAGAGTCGGCAGCAACGGCGCGTTTGAAGTGATCGAGCGCCTCGAAGGTTCGTGCCAGGTCCAGCTCGCGCTGTCCCTGGAGGAAATGACTGCGGGCGTCGGCGGACGACGTCGTCACCGGAATGCCCATGATGCTGCTGGTGACGGCATCGAGGGCGGCAAGATCGCGGCTGCCTGGCGGCGGAGTCGCTCGACAAGAGGACAACAGCACAGCGGCTGCGACGGCGAGGAGAGGACGATGGAGGCTCAACGAAGATCCTCTGCCCTGAAAAGCAATCCCACGATCCCATGAGTTGCATCGACCTGCCGACCGAGATCCTTGAACGTCGCCGAACGACCCCCCCCATCAGCCTCGGCGCGCACAGTGGAGTTCTCGAATAGTGAGTAGTAACCAATCGCCATCCGCACCGCGCCGGGCGGCACGGTACAGCCACAGCGCATCGATCCGGCAAGCCCTGCGTTCACGGTGATCGCCAGTGGCCGGCCCGTTTCATTGGTAATGAGCGGCGCGAAGTAGGCGCCGTGTGTCGGACGCGCGGTTGCCACGACACGCACGGTTCCACGCGGCTGGCCGATCGCGATCGTGTCGCCGAACGACACGCCCAGCCGCGACACGAGCTGCCACGCAAGATCGAGCCGGCGGGCGCGATCGAGTTTCAGGTTGAACGATCCACCCGGAAGAATGCGCCGCTCCTCGCCTCCGACCTGCACCGCGACCATGTCGGTCAGCCGATTCTCGAACACGAGCTGTGGCTGCCTGAAGAACATGGCGCCGGCACCGAGCGCGAGCACGGGAAGCGCGATCGCGAGAGTGACCCAGACCACCCGGCGGGGCCGGCCCGTCCGGCCGCCGGCCCCTCGGGCCGTTGGCGCCGTTCGCGTCCCGCTTACCAGCAATTCAGTCGCCGCCTGCGCCGCGCTGGCTCTCGACCGCATCGTGCTCGGCTGCTTGTCGCTCTCGAGGGCTGCTATCACCTCGCCGGCTGACTGAAAGCGATCGCTCGGCTGCTTCTCGAGGCAGCGCAGAATCACGTCCGACAATTCGCGCGGCACTTTGGGATTCACGTCCGATGCGGCTGGCGGCGGATCGGCAATGTGTTTGCCGACGATCTGCTGCGACGACTCGCCGTCGAACGGCGGGCTGCCGGTCACCATCTGAAACAGCACGCAGCCGAGGGAGTAGATGTCCGAGCGCGGCCCGAGGTTCGGATCGCCGAGCGCCTGCTCGGGACTCATGTAGTGGGGCGTGCCGATCACCAGCCCCGTTTGCGTCAACCCGGGTCCGGCCTTGCTGTCGAGCCGGCGCGCGATCCCGAAGTCCACGAGCAGCGGCCGGCCGCGCGCGGTGTCGAGCATGATGTTGTCGGGCTTGATGTCGCGGTGCAGCAGCCCGGCTTTGTGCGCGTGATCGAGTGCGTCGAGGATCGGGATGATGATCGCGAGCGCCCGCTCGGGCGGCAGCGCTCCGGAGCGCTTGAGCAGCTCGCCCAGCGACATCCCATCGACGAAGGGCATCGCGTAGTAGACGAGCCCTTCGCCTTCGCCCACGAAGTGGATCGGGAGGATGTTCGGGTGCTCGAGCCGAGCGGCCGCGCGGGTCTCGCGCTGGAAGCGCTCGATCATGCCCGCGGTCCAGGCGACGTCGGGCCGCAGCACCTTCACCGCCAGCCGGCGCTCTAAGTCCTTATCCCACACCTCGTAGACTTCGGCGAAGCCGCCCGAGCCGACGACGCGGCGCACGTCGTATTTGGGGCCGAGTGCCTTGGCGAGGCTCGCGAGGGTGTCAGCCAT
>DATGVC010000101.1:0-2964 GCA_035300745.1 Gemmatimonadales bacterium
GACCGTCGCCAGCTTCTCGCGGGCGATGAGCTCCCGCTGCGCGCGCAGCTCGTCGGTCCGGTCATAGAGCGCGACCAGCAGATCCTGCGATCCGAGGCCGCGCAGGTCCGTCACCGTACAATCGCAAATGCGACGCTCGCCAGAGCCTTGCGTGACCAGCACGCGGCCATGCCAAGGCTGCCCCTCCTGACGGCCGGACAACATGAGCCGCACGGTGAGCCCGCTCGGCGACAGCCCGAGCTTCTCGAGATGGCGCCCCAGGGCCGCTTCCTTGGACTCCAGCCCGAAGACCTGCATTGCCGCTCCGTTCAACTGCCGCACCGTGCCCGCTGTATCCACCAGCGCCATCGGCAGAGGACTCGCGTCGACCATCGCCGATGCCCGGTCCGCGGCGGCGCGCGTCGCAGCAACGGCTTCGGAAAGTTCTATGCCACCCGCGATGTGAGCCGCGACAGCAGACACGTAATGGAGCTCGTGCAGGGTGAACGGTGACGTGTCCGGCGCGTCCGCCTTCTGATACCGCAGCAGCCCGACCGCGCCGACCGTTCCCTGCGAAATCCGCAGCGGTGCGAGGAGCGCGGCGCGCACACCCTCGGCCAGCCCCTTTGCGACGGGGCTCGCATCGGCATCCGCGCGCAGGTCCGCCGCAATCATCGCCTCACCGGTCCGCACCACTCGACCGGTCGTGCTGCTCTCGAGTCCGAGGATCAGGCCTTCCAGCGTCGCTGCCTGGCCGAGCGCAGGGGAGACTCGCAGGTGCTCCCCGTCGGACTGTTTCAACGCGACGAAGGCGCCCTGCGCTTCGACGAGCTCCATCAGACTTTGGAGCGTGTAGCGCAGTAACAGCTGCGTCTCCGGCGCGGCGAGGAGCCAGCGTGCGAGCTCGACGACGAAGCTGCCGAGCCGCCGCTCGCGCTCGAGGGCGGCGCGCCGTCCGACCATGACCGCAAGGCGGGAGCAGAACTCGATCGCCGCTTCGAGCTCCGACGCCGGGAGCGCCGCTGGGGCACCCGCGAGCGTCGCGGTGACGTGCCGTCCGTCGGGATCGCGCCATTCCGCGGTCAGGCTGCGCCCCGAGCGGTCGTCGGCTCCTGCGCTGACCGCTCCGCTTTCGCTGATCCCCTGGTAGCGAATCGACAGCCGCGCGCCGCCGGCCCAGCCGCTCAGAATTCCCGCGGCCGCCTGCCAGAAGTCCGCCGACCGTTTTGCATCGCTCGCTTCCCGGAGCAGCGCCTGCAAGGCATCTCGCATGCGGGGACGAATATATGGCGTCGGGAACCTCGTGGCGTTCTTGGAGCATGAGCGCGATTCTCACGCTGGCAGACGGGGGATCCGTCCCTTCGCAGTTCCCCGGCCCATCGACGGCTCCTGCCGATGCCGAGCTCCTGGATGCGTATTCGCGAGCAGTCAGCGGCGTGGTCGAGCGCACCGCTCCCGCCGTCGTAAGCGTCGAGGTCCATAACCGCCGGCGCGGCGGTGGCGGGGGTTCGGGATTTGTCTTCACACCCGACGGGTTCATCCTCACCAACAGCCACGTGGCGCACGGCGCAACCAAGACGGACGTGGCCTTCGCCGACGGCCGGCGTCTCAGTGCTGAGCTGATTGGCGACGACCCCGACACGGATCTCGCGGTTCTCCGCGTGGACGCCTCGTCTCAAGTCGCCGCGCCGCTCGGCGATTCCGCGGCACTGCGCGTGGGCCAGGTCGTCATCGCCATAGGGAATCCACTGGGCTTTCAGAGCACCGTCACCGCCGGTGTCGTCAGTGCGTTGGGGCGATCGTTTCGCTCGGTTTCCGGGCGATTGATCGATAACGTGATCCAGACGGACGCTGCGCTCAATCCCGGGAATTCGGGTGGCCCGCTGCTCGATTCACGCGGCAGCGTGATCGGCGTCAACACCGCGGTCATCCTGCCGGCGCAGGGCATCTGTTTTGCGGTTGCGGTGAACACCGTCAAGCTCGTCGTGGGTCAGCTCATCGCGCATGGGCACGTGCGTCGCGCCCGCATCGGCGTTGGTGGGCAGAATGTGTCGTTGCCGCGGCTCGCGGTTCGGGCGCATCGCCTCATGCAGCCCAGCGGCGTGCTGATCACCACGATCGAGCCGGGAAGTCCGGCCGCGCGCGCGGGGTTGCAGCCCGGCGACATCATCGTCGCGTTCGCCGGCCAGCCTGTCCATGGGATCGACGATTTGCATCGCCTGCTCACGGGAGACCGCATTGGCGCCGCGACCTCGGTGGCCGCCGTTCGCAAAGCGGAGCGGTTGGAGCTGCCGATTACGGCTGCCGAAACGGCAAAACCGTAGCTGTGACGTGCTTGTGACAGCTAAAGTGTTGACCTGCGCCACCTCGTGTAAGTAGCATTCCTGCCATGACTTTCTGCGCGTGCAATCAGAATATCCTCAAGACCGGGAACCCAACCGGCGAGGCGGGCGCTAGCTGAAGCGATGCACATGGTCGCAACTCAGACGACGGCCCGCGCCCAGATGGAGCGGGCCTTTTTCGTGTGAGGGATTCAACAAAGGGAGAGTGGATGAAGAAGCATTACCTGCTGGCGAGTGACTTCGATCAGACTTTGAGCTTTAACGACTCCGGCATCGTGCTGAGCGAGATGTTGGGCATCACGAGCTTTCGTGAAAAAGTCGCGGCGCTCTCCAGTCTCAATCTAGTGCAGCAGGGCGCCGAGCTGGCGTACCTGCTCGCGAATGATCCCGAGTACGGTCGAGTCACGCGGAACGATCTGCTCGAAGTCGGACGCCGGGTCCGCCTCAAGCGCAACGTCGAGCTGCTCACCCGCATGCTGGAGCAGGGGATCGATGGCAACCGCTTCGATTTCTACGTGATCTCCGCGGCTCCCGAGGAGGTCGTGCTTTCAGCGCTCGATGGCATCGTCCCCGCCGATCATGTGGTGGGGACGCGGTTCGAGTTCCAACCCAACGGCGGGCAGATCGGGACGCTGCTGCGCGT
>DATGVC010000102.1:0-2145 GCA_035300745.1 Gemmatimonadales bacterium
ATACGCAAGCAGTCCGAACGCGGCGGCATGCGACTTGGGGAATCCGAACTCGCTGAACGCGATCACCTGGCCGAACACCTTCTCGGCGGTGGCCTCGGGGACGCCCCGGGCGAGGGCGCCGGTGCGGAATTCCTCCCAGAAACCGGCCATCAGATCGTGCGAACGACGGCGGCTCATCGCGCGCCGTAACGCTTCCGCCTGTCCCGTCGTGAATCCGGCGAGCGCCTGGCAGACTTGCAGCACCTGATCCTGATAGAGAATCACCCCCAGCGTTTCCGCCAGGCATTCGCGGAGCAGGGGATGATCGACTGGTGGCTCGTACGGCCTGCCGGCCGCGTGCGCGCGGCGCTGCTCTTCGCGCCGGCGCACGTACGGATTCACGGCGCCGCCGACGATCGGTCCCGGCCGTACAATCGCGACTTCGACCGCCAGATCTTCCAGATTGCGCGGCCGGCTACGCCGGATCATCTGGATCTGCGCGCGGCTCTCGATCTGAAACAGCCCGATCGTGTCACCGGCGCAGATGCGGTCGTAGATCGCGGGATCCTCGAAGTCGATGCGTGAGAGATCGGGCGGCGTGCCGGTGCGGCGCGCGATCAGCTCGACACATTCCTCCACGAGCGACAACATGCCGAGCGCGAGGAAATCGATTTTGATGAAGCGCGCGTCGTCGCAGGAATCCTTGTCCCACTGGCAGACGACGCGGTCTTCCATCGCGGCCCGCTCGAGCGGGACCAGCTCCACGAGCGGCCGCGACGAAATCACCATCCCCCCCGGATGCTGGGAGACGTGGCGCGGCAGCCCGCGGATCTCATCGGCGAGCTGGCACAGCTCCTTCCAGAGCGGCGCATCTTTGCGGCCGGCAAAACCGGGAAGGTGCTCCAGCTCGTCCGACAATCCGTCCGCCCGACCGTCCGACAGTTTCGCGACGAGCTCGATCTCGCCCAATGGCAAGTCGAGTGCCTTGCCGATTTCGCGCACAGCCGACCGCAGGCGGTAGGTTGGGAACGCGCACACGAGGCCCGCATGCTCGGCGCCATAGCGTGTGTACACGCGGCGGATCAACTCCTCACGGATCTCGCGCGGGAAATCGAGATCGATGTCGGGCACCGACGCGAGCGACTCGTTCAAAAAGCGACCCAGAAACAGCCTGTTGGCGATCGGATCGATATGGGACAGGCCGAGGAGATAGCAGACGATGGAGGAGACCGAGGAGCCGCGTCCCCGGCCGGGCAGCAAGTTACCGTTGGCGCGTCGCGAGCCGCGCCGAATGTCGGCTGCGACGTCGCGCGCCAAGTCGAAAAGGTCATGATAAACAAGAAAGAAACCGCTGAGCTTGTGATGCTCGATGAGCCGCAATTCTTCGTCGAGCCGGCGCACGGCCTGGGCGTGTTGGAGCGAACCCGGCGGGTAGCGCTCCTGCATCCTCGCCCTGCACAGCTCGGCCAACGCCTGCGGTGCGGGAGCGCGATCGGCCCCGCGGAAGTCGGGGAAGGTGTAGCCCAGGTCGCGCGTCAAATCGAACGCCGCGGCGCGCTCGGCGATGGCCAATGTATTGGCGACAGCATCCGGACAGTCATGAAACAGCGCCATGACTTCTTCCAGTGGCCGCAAGTAAAACTCGCTGTTGGGATTTCGCACCCGATGTGAGCCGTCGAGGGTGGTCCGGTGGCGGATTGCGACCATTACATCGTGCAGCCGATGCCGCTCACGGGTGTGGTAATGCACCTGCCCCGTTGCCACCACGGCAAGTTGCAAGCTGCTCGCTATGTCGATCAGTGCGCGTGATAGAGCCAAATCCCCCCTGACTCGATTCCGCTGAATCTCGATGAAAAACCGGTCGCGTCCGAAGGCGGCTTTACAGTGCTCGGCGAATTTTCGAGCCGCGGCGAGCCCCTCAGTCTCGAGTGCCCGCGGCAACAATCCGTCGCGGCGCGATCCCGAGAGAATGATCAGCCCCTCCTGGCGCGCTTCGATTGCCGTCAACGGCAGCCGCGGATCGAGACGCTCGGCACCGAGGTGTGCTTCCGTCAACAGACGGCAGAGATTCGTGTACCCGTGCGGGCTCTCAGCGAGCAATATCAGGTGGCTGCCGTCCGAGAGCGTGACCTCGGCGCCGGTGATCGCCTGGATGCCGAGTGGCTG
>DATGVC010000103.1:0-4236 GCA_035300745.1 Gemmatimonadales bacterium
CGGCGATCTGATGGAAGGCGTGTCCCACGAGGTCTGCTCGCTCGCCGGGCACCTGAAGCTCGGCAAGCTGATCGGCTTCTACGACGACAATCGGATCACGATCGATGGGCCGACCGATCTCGCCTTCTCCGACAACACCGCGCGGCGCTTTGAGTCGTACGGTTGGCACGTGCAACGGATCGCCGATGGCAACGATCTCAAGGCGATCGATTCGGCTATCGCCCATGCGAAACGGGTGACCGAGCGGCCGTCGCTCATCATCGTGCGGACGCACATCGCGTGGGGCAGCCCGCACAAGCAGGACACCGCCGAGGCCCACGGCGCGCCACTCGGCACCGACGAAGTGAAAGCGACCAAGCAGAACCTGGGCTGGCCGTCACTCGACCCGTTCTACGTTCCGGACGAGTCGCTCGAGCAGTGGCGGAGCGCCAAGACCCGTGGCGCGCAACTCGAGACCGACTGGAAGAAGAAATGGGATGCGTATCGCGCGGCTCATGGAGATCTTGCCGCTGAGTTGGAGCGCCGGCTTGCCGGCCGATTGCCCGCAGGGTGGGATGCGGCGTTGCCGGTGTTCGGTCCGAAGGATGCGCAGGCCACGCGAGCGGCGTCCGGCAAGGTGCTGAACGCGATCGCCGCAAAGCTCCCGGAATTGATTGGCGGATCAGCCGACCTGACGGGCTCGAACAACGCCGAGATCAAAGGTGGCGGCGTCTTTGCAGCCCGCACACGCGCCGGCCGGAACTTCCATTTCGGCGTCCGCGAGCACGGCATGGGCGCGGCGCTGAACGGGATCGCGTTGCATCGCGGGTTCATCCCGTTTGGCGGAACCTTCCTGATCTTCTCCGACTACATGCGGCCGTCGATTCGTCTGGCCGCGCTGACACAGCTCAAGCCGATCTACGTCTTCACGCACGATTCGATCGGCCTGGGCGAAGATGGGCCAACGCATCAGCCGATCGAGCAGCTCGCCGCGCTGCGCGCGATTCCCAACATGACGGTGATCCGCCCGTCGGATGCGACCGAGGTCGTCGAGGCGTGGCGCGCGGCGATCACACACCGCAACGGACCGGTGGCGCTGGTGCTCACACGCCAAAAAGTCGCGGTCGTGGATCGCACCAAGTACGCGGCGGCGACTGGCCTGCACCAAGGCGGCTACGTCCTCGCCGATTCGCTCGATCCTGACGTCGTGCTTATGGCCACCGGGTCGGAGGTTGAATTGATCCTCGGTGCCTATGAGAAGCTGAAGGCTGAAGGTAGACGGCCCCGTGCACTCTCGATGCCCTGCCTCGAGTACTTCGCCAGGCAGTCGGACGGCTACCGGAACTCCGTGCTGCCGCCTGGCGTGCCGCGCATCGCCGTGGAAGCGGCGGCGCCTCAGTCCTGGTATCGCTGGGTTGGAGAGAACGGGGTGATCATGGGAATCGAGCGCTTCGGCGAGTCCGCCCCGTATCAGCGGATCTATAAGGAGTTCGGACTCACCGTGGATGGGATAGTTGCAGAAGCGCGAAACCGCGCCTAGGTTTCGCTTGCAATGAAGCCAATCACCATGCTGATGTGTTGTCGCGGTTGCCGCCCCTGCCGCCCCATGTGTTGTACGGGGAGCGGACGGTTGGGCGCGTCGGCATGCGGGATACGATGAGATAACAACGCGGGGCTCCCGCCCCAAAAACGACGCACCACGATCGGCCGCGACTCAACGATTCGAGTCGCGGCCGATCGCCTTTTGAGGAGGAAACAGTGCACACACCGGTTGTAGGGTTGTCCGGCAGCCCCAAACCTGTCTCGCGCTCGCGCACGCTGCTCGAGCTGGCGCTCACGGCGCTGGAGCGGCAGGGCACGGGCCCGTCTCGACTCATCGACCTCGCCAAACTCCCGCCGGACGGCCTGCTCGGCCGCCGCGAAGATCGGGAAGTGGCCGATGCCATTCAGACCGTCCTGGACGCCGGAATCGTAGTCGTCAGCACGCCGATCTACCGCGCGACATACAGCGGGCTGCTCAAGGTGTTCTTCGATCTTTTTCCGCAAGACGCGCTCGCGCGGAAGGTCGCGATCGCGATCGCCACCGGCGGCGGGCCGGGCCATCTGCTCGCCGTCGATCACGGCCTGCGGCCGCTGCTGGCCAGCGTGGGCGCGCTCGTTGTGGCGACGGGAGTCTACGGAACGGACGCGCAGTTCCGCGGCGGCGTTCCCGAGCCCGCGCTCACCGAGCGAATCGAACGGGCGGCGCTGGAAGCGGCGGCGCTCGCCTCAGGAGTGACGATATGATCGGGATCTATTACGAACACCCGCACTGGTTCACTCCGCTCTTCGCCGAGCTGGATCGTCGTGGGACGCCGTACACGCGGCTGCACGCCGAGCGTCATAGCTTCGATCCCGGCAGCACGCCGCCGTTCGACTTGGTGTTCAACCGCATGAGCCCGTCTGCGTGGCTGCGTGGGCACGGAAACGCGGTCTTCTACACGCACCACTTTCTTGCCCACTTGGAGCGGCACGGCGTGCGGGTCATCAACGGCACACGGGCCTTCCAGGCCGAGACGTCGAAGGCGCTGCAACTGTCGGTACTCCGCGAGCTCGGTCTTCCCTACCCTCCGGCGCGGGTCATCAATGATCCGGCGGATGCGCCGGCAGCTGCCGAGGAGCTGGAGTTTCCTGTCGTCGTGAAGCCAAACGTCGGCGGCAGTGGAGCCGGGATTGTACGCTTCGACACGCCGGAGCAGCTCGCGGCTGCCGCGGCGAGCGGCGGACTCGACCTGGGGCCTGACCAAACGGCTCTGGTCCAGCAATTCATCACATCAGAAGAAGGCCGGATCACCCGAGTCGAAGTGCTGGGCGGGCGGTACCTGTACGGCATCCGCGTCTATTCATCGGGCGAGACGTTCAACCTGTGCCCCGCCGATGTCTGCCAGACGACAGAAGGTGCAGAGCTGGTTCGCTCGGCCTGTCCCGTGGACGCACCCCGCAATGGGCTCCGCGTCGAAGGGTACGAGCCCCCTCGGCAGGTCGTGCGAGACGTGGAGCGAATCGCCGAGGCGTGCGGCATCGAGGTGGGCGGCATCGAGTACGCGATCGACGATCACGATGGCCGTCTCTACTACTACGACATCAATGCGCTATCCAACTTCGTCGCCGACGCGCCGCGAGTCGTGGGGTTCGATCCGTTCGCGCGTCTGGTTGATTTCCTCGAGCAGGAAGGGAGGGCCCGCTGATGCGCTTCGGATATTGGCTGCCGGTCTTTGGCGGGTGGTTGCGCAACGTCGAGGACGAGGGCATGGAGGCGGAGTGGTCGTACATCCGGCGGCTCGCGCGCGCGAGTGAACGGGCAGGTTTCGACCTCACGCTGATCGCCGAGCTCAATCTCAACGACATCAAGGGCCCGGACGCCCCGGCGCTGGACGCCTGGTCCACCGCCGCCGCGCTGGCGGCGGTGACCGACCGGCTCGAGCTGATGGTTGCGGTACGTCCGACGTTCCATCCGCCTGCCCTGCTCGCCAAGCAGGCCGCGAATATCGACCACATCTCCGGCGGCCGGCTGTCGTTGAACGTCGTGTCGTCGTGGTGGGCCGAGGAGGCGAAGCAATACGGCGTGGAGTTCGATACGCATGATGCGCGCTATGCCCGGACCGCCGAGTGGCTCGCGGTCGTGGAGGGCCTCTGGTCCGAGCGCCGCTTCAGTTTCGCAGGCAAGTACTATCGGGTCGAGGATGCGATCCTGGAACCGAAGCCGGTACGCCAGCCGCGGCCAACACTGTACGCCGGGGGCGAATCCGCCGCGGCGAAGGCGCTGATCGCCCGCGCCTGCGACGGCTACCTGATGCACGGCGACCCTCCCGAGCGCGTCGCCGCGAAGATCACGGACATGCAGGCGCTACGGGAAGCAAGTGGCCAGGGCCCTATGGTGTATGGGGTCGCGGGATACGTCGTGTGCCGGGCCACCGAAACCGCCGCCCGCCGAGAGATCGAGCGCATTACCGACGTCCGCCAAAACGCTGCCGGCTATGCGAACTACGAGCAGTGGCTCGCCAACACCCAGCTCGAGCAGCGAGTGAGTCTGGAGGACTACTCGGTATCGAATCGGGGGCTGAAGGCCGGACTCAGCGGGACGCCGGAGCAGATCGCGGACAGGATTCGTGCCTTCGAGCAGGCGGGCGTCGATCTCCTGCTGCTGCAGTTCAGCCCGCAGCTCGAGGAGATGGAACGCTTCGCCGAAGAGGTGATTCCGCTCGTCAATGAGGCGTC
>DATGVC010000104.1:0-8400 GCA_035300745.1 Gemmatimonadales bacterium
GCCCCTCGCGCGAGCCATGATCTCGGCCGAAGGCAGTGGCCTGCGCGCGACGACTGACGATCAAGGCCGCTACGAGATTCGCGGCCTGTCCTCCGGCGCGTACACGCTGCACGTTCGGCTGCTGGGCTACCAGCCGCGGACGGCGCGCGTCGTCGTGGACCAGACTGCCATCACGCAAGACTTCGTGCTCACCGAGCAGCCGATCAGCCTGTCGCCGGTGGACGTGGTCGTCGGGTCGCGCGCGCGACACACCGCGGCGGAAGAGCTCGCCGTGCCGGTGGACGTCTTCCCATCGGAGCGGATTGCGCTGCAAGGAGCGACCGAGACGGGGCAGATTCTGCAATCGCTCGCGCCCTCGGTGAACTTCCCGCATCAGAGCGTGACGGATGCGACGGACATCGTGCGGCCCTTCACCCTGCGCGGCCTGTCCCCGGATCACACGCTCGTCCTGGTCAACGGCTGGCGCCGGCATCAAACGGCTCTCGTCAATACGTTCGCGTACGGCACCGGGGCGGGATCCAGCGGTGTCGATCTGAACGCCATCCCCTCGAGCGCCATCGACCGCATCGAAGTCCTGCGCGACGGTGCCTCGGCGCAGTACGGCTCCGACGCGATCGCCGGCGTCGTGAACATGGTCCTCAAGGAAGGCCAGTTCACGCCGTTCCTGAACACGAGCGTCGGCCGCTACCATCCGAAGGACTACGCCGACGACGGCACGACCGTGAACCTGAATGGCGGGTGGGGCGTCGGGATCGGCCGTGGCTCGCTGGGGCTGTTCGGCGAGTTCCTCGACCGCCAGCCGACCAATCGCGCCTGGGCCGACATCTACGAAGACGGCGGCACGGGGAAGACCGATTCGATCATCGACGGCCGAGTAATTGTGAAACGGAATCCGGTCGCGCAGCCCAACCATCACTGGGGCGACGGGCTCGAGAAGGACGTCATGACGATGGCGAACTTCCGGCTGCCGCTGAACGATCGGGGGACGACCGAGCTGTACACCTTCGGCGGCTACAGCCTCCGCAAGGGCACCGGGAACGGCTACCGCCGCTGCGCGGTGGACTGCGCGAGCTTCATCAATGCTCGTAGCTGGCCCCAGATCTATCCGTTCGGGTACCTCCCCGAGTTCGCGCCCACCGTGACCGATTATTCACTCGCGGGCGGGCTGCGCGCCGCGACGAACGGCTGGTCGATCGACCTCGGCACGTCGTACGGGTTCAACCGCTTCGATTACAACCTCCGCCACACATTGAACGTGTCGCTCGGCCCGTGTCTCGATCCAAAGGCTCCCTGCGCCCCAGGGCCGGACAGCATACCGGGGACGGGCGACGAGATCGCGAACAAGACCTCGTTCTTTGCGGGCCGGCTGGACCGGAGCGAGTTGCTGGTGGGTCTGAACGCGGCGAAGGCCGTGACGATCGGTCTGCCGGCGCCGGTGAACGTGGCGGTGGGCGCTGCGTTTCGCCGGGAAGCATATCAGATCACCCGCGGCGAGCTGGCGTCCTACGTCAACGGCAAGCATCTCGGCCCCGACAGCTCGGCTGGACGTCCGTATTCCCAGGTGTTCCCCGGTTTCCGGCCGGCGGATGAATCGAATACCAACCGCACCAACGCCGCCGTCTATGCCGACCTCGAGACGAACCTCACGGCCAAGCTCTTGGCCAACGTCGCGGGACGGTTCGAACACTACTCGGACTTCGGCTCGCTGTTTACGGGCAAGGGCGCGGTCCGGCTGCAGCCATCACGGCGCCTTACTCTGCGTGCGGCCGTCAGCACGGGCTTCCGGGCTCCGGGCCTCAGCCAGTCGCACTTCAGCCACGTGAATACGAACGTGATCGCCGGCAAAGTGACGGATGTGTTGATCGTCCCGGTGGCGGACAGCGCGGCTCGCCTCTTCAACTCGAAGCCATTGCGCGCGGAGAAGTCCGTAAATCTCAGCGGCGGATTCGCGTTCAGCCCCAATGACAACGTCACGTTGACCGTGGACGCGTTCCAAATCAAGATCGATCATCGCATTCTGCTGAGCGCGACGTTCGCCGACAGCGTGACGGTAGCGATCCTGGCGTCGCGCGGCTTCACCAACGTGAGCGGGATTCAGTACTTCACGAACGGCCTGGACACCCGCACCCGCGGGCTCGATGTCACCGGATCGCTCCGGATGACCGCCGGGACGGGCGTGATCGACTGGTTGGCGGCGGTGAACTACACCAAGAACACGATCACGCGCCTGGATCCGCGTCCCGCGGTCTTCAACGGGACGCCGTCAACGGTGGGCGGGATCATCGATTCGGTCACGTACATCGGTATCACCGAAGAGCGGCCCGATTGGCGCGGTACCCTGTCGGGTGAGTATTCCGTGGGGCGCGTGCACGCGCTCCTGCGCGGCTCGTACTACGGCAAGTTCTCATCGGCGCAGCCCGGATATTGCGATCTGTGCCGCGAGCGCTACGGCTCCAAGACGCTGTTCGACGGCGAGATCGGCTATCGGTTCGCCAGCGTCGACCTGACGCTCGGCGTGCGCAATCTGTTCGACACGTATCCCGACAAGCCGAGCTCGCAGGTCATCGTGGATTCGTTCAACGATCGCTCGATGGACTTCAACAACAATTTCGGCACGTTCCCCTGGGCCGCGGCATCGCCGTTCGGCTATAACGGCCGCTATTTGTACGCTCGCGCAGAAATGCGGCTAAACCAGTAGCGACACTCTTCGAGGAGGGTTTTATGGTCAGCCCCGCAAGCCGTTTCCTGAGCATCGCCGCTCTCGCTGCTCTGCTGTGCGGCGCTCCGGGAATGGCGCTGGCCCAGAACGGTCGGATCAGGGGTGTGGTGCGCGACGCCCACAACGTGGGGATGGCAGGCGCCACGGTCAGAGTCACGGGCGGCACAGTTGCTTCGCGCCGCGCCACCACGGACGCCGACGGCGCGTACGCGTTCACTAACCTCCCGGCCGGGACCTACACCGTGTCCGCCTCGCTGCCGGGCGTGCGTACGCAAGCGCGGCAGGGCATTCAGGTCGCGGCCGACGCCGAAGCCGTCGTCGACTTCGTCCTGCAGGCCCTCGAGCTGGAAGCGATCACGGTGACCGCGATGAAGCGCGAAGAGCAGTTGATCAACGTGCCGCTGTCGATTGCGGCCCCCACCGAGCAGGCGCTGCGCATCCGCGGCGTTGAGAACATCGAGCAGGTCGCGCAGAACGTCGCCGGCTTCACCGTCCAGAACCTCGGCCCCGGCCAGAGCCAGCCCGCGATTCGCGGCGCGTCCTCGGGGCAGATTTCGCGCGACCAGCCCGGCGTCAAAGAAGACGTTGGCTCCTATCTGGATGAATCCGTCGTGTCGCTGTCGCTATTCACGCCGGATCTCGATCTGTTCGACCTCGGCCGCGTTGAGGTGCTGCGCGGGCCGCAGGGCACGCTGTTCGGCTCCGGCTCGCTGGCGGGCACGGTGCGCTACATCAGCAACCAGCCGGAGCTGGGCGTGAGCAAGACGTTCGGTGAGGCCGGCGTGACCGCGATCGACGGCGGCGATCCGGGTAGCACCGCCAAGCTTGGCTTCAACGTGCCGATGGGCGACAAGGCCGCGGCCCGCCTGGTGGGTTACAGTAGCCGGACCGGCGGCTGGATGGATGCAGTGCAACCCGACCTCACGATCAATCACAACGTGAACGGCAGCATGCGCGCTGGCCTACGAGCCGCGGTGCGGTTGGAGCCCAGCAGCCGGTTTCACATTACGCCGCGCATCGTCTATCAAGACGTCAAGGCCGACGGGTGGAATCGCAACGACGCGTTCAACGTCCTCGCGAATCCGTACACGACGACCCGGCCGAAAGTGACGCTGGGGCCGCGACAGCTCTTCACCGCCGTCGCAGAGCCGTACACGGACAAGTTCCTGCTCGGCGACGTCAATCTGCAGCTCGATCTCGGCGGGGCGACGCTGACGTCGATCACGTCGTACACGCATCGCAACATCCTGGTCCAGCGGGACGGCGGGGCATTGTACTCCAGCGTCGTCGGAGGGTCGTTTGCTCTGCCCGAGAACATCTACACGCTCCCTGACCCCTTCCAGGATCACACCAATTCCCTCGTGTGGACGCAGGAGGTTCGGCTCGCGGGCACGCGGGATCGCCTGCACTGGCTGGTCGGCGGATTCTATGCGAACACCAAGCGCGGCTACGGGCAAGACGTATATGCGCGGGGTTTCGACACGCTCGCCAAGCCGATCTGTTGTCCCGCGATCGGGATACCCGCGGGGTCGCTACCGTACGGCTTCACGCAGGGTCCGCTAGCGCCGAAAGACCACCTGTTCTTCTCGGATCTGCACTACAAGCTCCGGCAGACCGCGGTGTTCGGCGAAGCGACGCTGGGTGTCACGCCGAAGCTCGATCTCACGGCGGGTGCGCGCTGGTACGACTTTAAGGAAGACCGCACGCAGTTCTTCGACGGCTTCTTCGTCGGCTACGTCTCGCAGCCCGGCAACACCAAGGCCAACGGCCTGGCGCCACGCTTCATCGCCAACTACAAGGCCTCGGACGCGCTGACCTTCAATGCCCAGCTCTCGCGCGGCTTCCGGCTCGGCGGCATCAACGACCCGCTGAACAAGCCAATCTGCACGCCGGGTGACACGCTCACGTTCGGCGGACACGATCGCTGGAAGGACGAGACGGTGTGGAATTACGAGGCAGGCATGAAGACGCGAGTGGCCAACGGCCGCGCCTCGATCAACCTCGCGGCGTTCTACATGAACATCAAGGATCTCCAGCTGAACCTCACGGCCGGCTCGTGTTCGTCGCGACTCGTGTATAACGTGCCCGCGGCACACAGCGCGGGGTTGGAGCTCGAATTCACCGCGCAGCCCAATGATCACTGGGACCTGGCATTCTCGACCGGTCTGAACGATGCCAAGCTGGATTCGACCGTCTATGCCACCGATACGTTAGGCGTCAAGACGGTGGTGGGCGGTGTGAAACGCGGCAACCGGTTGCCCAGCGTCCCGCGCGTGCAGGGCAGTGCGTCGATCACCTACTTCCTGCCGCTGGGCGGCGCTGGCTCCCGCATGTCGTTCAGCGGCAGCGCGCAGTATGTCGGCTCGCGCTACACGCAAATCGACGATGAGACGCCCGGCATCGGTACCGTCAACATCGCACGGTTCGGCGCGAACATGGGCGGGCCGCTCACGCAGAATACCTTCACCTTCAATCCGCTCCTGCCGGCATACACGCTGGTGAACCTCCGGGTGGGATTGTCCCGCTCGACATGGGAAGCGGCAGTGTTCCTGAACAATGTGACGGACGAGAACGCACGTCTCGCGTTGGACCGCGAGCGGGGTCTGCGGGCGCGCGTCGGGTATCTCGTCAACCAGCCGAGAACGCTCGGTGTGTCAGTGAACTTCAATTATTAGGAGCTTCAAAATGCAGAACCGCCGGGCGGCGTACTGCCGTCCGGCGGTTTTTGTTTCCATTAGATCTGCGAGCTACATCCTCGCCCCCATCCCCGCGCCGGCTCCCATCCCTGCGCCCATCCCGGCGCCTTCCGTATAGAACTTCGCGCCTATGACACTCGCAAGAACATAGGCGACGAGCATCCCCACCGTCTGCATGATCATCAGATTGTGCGGGAAGAGGCTCATCGGCCACATGTACAGGGTGCCGAGCACACCGGCCAGGAACCACAGCGCGATTGCCGATTTCGCGGCCGTTCCCGGACCGGCTCCGAACCGTGGCCGGACAGCCGCATACACCCATACGAGGAAGACGCCCGAGATCAGATCGAGCACGATGAACCACGGGAGTTGCGCACTCGTCATGGCCGGTTTGTTGAGCGCCGTCATGGCCGCGGTCATCTGATCTTTCAGGATGATGTTGTACAACACGAAATCAACCGCAACGAGGACGACGCCTGCAATAAGACCCCCGACTAGGACCTTCTGCATGTTGATCTTCCCCATCGAGCACCCCCTCAAGAGAGAGGACAGCGTCGGACTGGAGCCAACCTGCCGCCGCCACGGTAGGGGCTCGGAGGGGAATCGTCAAGTCACAGCACATTCAGGACCGCGATCAGCCCACCCATGCCGTCCGGAATCGTGGCGACGCCACCGGGCACAACCCATTCCTTTCCATCGACGACCAGGTTGAAGTAATAGGTGCCGGGCGGGAGGCGCAGTGCCGCTTCCCAGATAGCCTCGCCCAATGCGTGCAGCGGTTCGGGCGTCCACGCGTTCCAGTTGCCGGCGATTGCGACCGACTGTGCCGCCGGCATCCGGAAGCGGACGACGACCGTGTCGCCACCTCGATGTGCGGCTACAAGCGGCTGCAGTACTGCCCGCATGGGGGCAGGACGCAGCATGGTCGCGCGCCGCGCGGCGAACACGCGGATCGCACCGGTGACGAACCCGGCGCGGGGCAGTCCCTGGAAGGGATCGCGCAGGTAATTGCCGCCCGACGCTTCGACCGCGACGGTCGGAGTCAGGAAGTATTGCAATGCGGCGCTCGTGGCGCCGGTTGATCCGTAGGTCTTGCTCAGCCGGCCACTCAACCAGAGCGAGCCCACAGTCCGGGAGCCATCGAATGTGACGCCCGCCACGACATCGGTATACCAGGCGCCGAGGAAGCGTGTCGCCTCGGTGGTGAGCGAGACTTGTGCCGGCGCCGAATTGAGTTGCCACCAGGTGCGACCGCGAACGCGGAACGCGGCGACGCCTGCTTCTTGTTCGATCACACCGCTGACGACTCCCGCTCCGAGGGCTACGCGGTGCGCCACCGCCTCCATCAAAGCCGCCGCCGATCCGGCCGCGACTCCGTCAGAGCGTGTGCTGGCCGACATCGTCGCACTGATCGCTGGGCGGATGCCGCGCTCGCGCCTGGACAGCGAGGCCCAGACGTCAGCCCGAGCCTGGCCGGCCCACACGCCGCCCGCGAGCAGCGAAACCGCCCCGCTGGCGCCGAGATATGCGTACGGACTGAGCTGCTGCGCGGCAGGGGAGACGGTCAGCGCGCTGAAGCTCGAGCCCACGGCGTAGCGAACGCTGCCGGCGCCGACGCCCACCGAAGCGTTGCGTTGGGCAGACAGGGCGAACGGCAGCAACGTGATCAGCGCCGCAAACGAAACCGGTCCCATGCGCATGGGACCGGTAAGATACAGCGGTTCGCGATGTATCTAGATCACGGACGTCGAGGGTTGTTCGCTCGACCCTGTCCGCCCAGGCCGGCATGATCAGGCCGGTGGGAATTCGAGGAGGGGGTCGCCGGTGTGGCCGGCGTCGCGGGCGTCGCGGGGCCGCCATCGGGATTGTGAACGGCGGGTGTCGCGCGCGTTGCCGGCGTTGCGGCCGTCACCGGGCGGTTGTCTGAACCCACCGCCTCACCACGCACATGCGTCGCGCGGCGGGCCATGTTCGCGGCCACCTTCGCTTTGGCGACATCTGACGCGTGCTCATTCGGCGCCGCCACTTTCGGGGTCTGCGCCGCGAGCAGCGCGGGCACGAGCAGCGCAGGAACGAGCATGAGGATTCGCTTCAACATGTTACCTCCGATTTGCATGGGAATCGCGCAGGGTACGCTCGGCGCGTGCCAGCTCTCTCGCCATGTCCCGCAGCAGCATCCAGGGTCCGTGTTTCCCCGTATCGCTCGCCGCCGCAAACCACAGCTGCGCGAATGCGTTGCGTACAACGCGCTCGGCCGCCACGGCATCTGTCAGCATGCCATAGGCCTGGGCGTATAGGGAGCTTCGATGCCGGCGCTCGAGTTCGATCAGCGCCGTGGAGTCCCGCTGCGCCAGACGTCTCATCAAGACGGCGTCAGCGACGAGGGGGGCTTGAGGCTCTAGCATCGTGGACATAGCCTCGTAAAGATTCCGGCTGGGCCGTGAAGGTAACGCAGGTCAAGATGGAACGAAACCCGCATCGTTACCAATCCTTTGCGGGGCCACTCTTTAGCGGAGGAATTGGGTGCGCCCTGAAACCGAGGCGGCGGACGGTGATATCGTTCGGGCGGTGCTGGCAGGGGATCGCGAGCGCTACGCGCAGCTGGTCGAACGGTATCGCGACCGGTACGCGCGCTATGCCACGCGGATGGTGGGGTCAGCGGACGCCGCCGAAGATGCCCTGCAAGACGCGTTCGTGCGCGCCTATGATCAACTGGCACAGTGTAAGGATCCCGACAAATTCGTCGGCTGGTTCTTCCTTATCCTGCGCAATCGCTGTTTCGCCGAGCGGCACCGCAGCCGCACGGAGGCGTCGCTGGAAGCTGCCGAGAGCGTCGCCGCGGCGGATCGCACGGACGGCGGTGCAGAAGCGGCAGAGCGGCGCCGCGCGCTGCAGCTCGCGTTGCTCGCGCTGACGCCGGAACAGCGCGAGGTGTTTGTCCTGAAGCATTTCGAAGGGTTGTCGTACCGCGAAATCGCGGAGCGC
>DATGVC010000105.1:0-2462 GCA_035300745.1 Gemmatimonadales bacterium
TACACCCGCATGCCGTTGATTCCCGTCATCGTTTCGGCCGCCACCATCGCGTTGACGATCGCTTCCTCGGTCGCCTGAATCGTGGCCTCGAACAGCGGGCCGATCCGCTCATTCGGCAGCATCATCACGCTGACATTTGCATCGGGCCTCGCCGCGCCGGGATTGGCGGTCGAGAACGCGACGAAGATGTCGCCGGACGAATTTCCACCGGTACCGCCCAGCCGGCCGACGCCGAGCGCGGCGCGCTTGGCCATACGCTTGAGCTGATGAGGCAGCAGCGGCGCGTCGGTCGCGACCACGATGATGATGGATCCCTTGTCGGCATCCGCACAGCGGCGGCCGGCCCGAACCGTGCCGCCCGGTAGCGAGTCATAGCACGGCAGCAGATCGGGAATCTCTTGGCCGACCGGGACGCCGGCGATCGCGAGGCGGGCGCGCGAGCCATAGTTGCATTGCACGAGCACACCGACCGTGTACCCTCCACGGTCTGCGGGGAGCCGTCGCGACGCCGTGCCGATCCCGCCCTTGAACTGGTTGCAGATCATGCCGGTCCCGCCGCCCACGTTGCCTTCGGCGACGGGCCCGCCGCGCGCGCTGTCGAGCGCCGCGAACGCGTGCTCCTTGGTGACGTGAAAGCCATTGATGTCGTTGAGCGATCCGTCCCACGTTTCGGCGACAATCGGCAGCGACCAGTCGAACTCGAATCCCTTGTGCAGGAGCCATTCGATCACCGCGTCGCGCACCACCCCGACACTGTGGGTGTTGGTGATCATCACCGGTCCCGCGAGAAATCCCGACTCCTCGAGCCAGGTGGTGCCGGTCATCTCGCCGTTGCCGTTGAGCGTGAACCAGCCACCGAAGACGGGATCGCCATTCGCCGCGCCGCGCGGGAAGACGGCGGTGACACCGGTGCGCACGGGACCGCGCCCGACGACGCGCGCGCCCTGGCCCGTGATGATCGTGCTGTGTCCGACGGTGACACCGGCGACATCGGTGATGGCGTTGAGCGGACCGGGCGTACCGTCGAAGGGGACACCGAGGTCGCGCGCGCGGGGGCGGGGAGGCGCCTGGGCTGTCAGGTCGGCGGTTGCAAGCACAAACCCAAGCAGCATCGAGAGAGATCGCATTCGCTAGGTCACCACCGCGTAGGGGAGCAGGGCCTGGCGCATGTCGGCGGCCGTTTGCCAGCGCGCTTCGCGCGCCTTGGAAAGCGACTTCATGACCGTGTCGCTAAGGGCCCGTGGCACGTCGCGCCGCAGCTTGCGGAGATCCGGCGGCGGCGCGTGCTGCTGCATGTCGAGCACGGCCGCCGCGCTCGCCGCGGCGAAGGGCGGCCGGCCGGTGAGCGCCTCGAACAGGACGACGCCGAGCGAGTAAAGATCGGTCCGGCCGTCGATATCGGGAGAGCCGCCCGCCTGCTCGGGACTCATGTACTCCTCCGTGCCCACGACGAACCCGCTGCGCGTCACCCGGTCTTCGCCCGAGGTGGCGATGGCGCGCGCGATCCCGAAGTCGACGAGTACCGCCCCGCCGCCTTCTGCCGAGAGCACGATGTTGTCGGGCTTGATGTCGCGATGCGCGAGGCCGTGCTCGTGCGCGTGTCCGAGCGCGTCCAGCACTTCAGTCGCGACGCGGACCGCCCGGTCGATCGGCAGCATGCGCTCGCGCCGCAGCACCTGCCGCAGCGTCTCTCCCGGAACGAACGGCATCACGAACCAGAGCAGATAATCGGTCTCGCCGGAATCGAGCAGTGGTGCGATGTGCGGGTGGTCCAGCTTCGCGGCCCAGCGGATTTCGCGCAGAAAGCGATCGGCGGCGACCGAGACCGTGAGCTCGGGATGCAACACCTTGATCGCGACCCTGCGGCCGTCTTTGTCGAACGCGCCGAACAGCGTGGCGTTGCCGCCGCGCCCCACCGCGGTGATGATGTTGTAGCGGTCCCCTAACGCCTGGCGCACCCGCCCGATCAGTTCGCGAGCCATCGCGGCACAATAGGCGGTCGGAGCACAGAAAAAGGAAGGGCGGCTCGAACTGGAGCCGCCCTTGGCGCCGCAACAGCTTCCGCCTAGTGGAGATAGTTGAAATACACCCACTCCGACGGGGAAATAATGCCGCCTAACACATCGTGTCCAGCGACCCGCCAGCGTCCGGGCTGGGCCCCCACGAACTCGAATACGTAGCCCAGACTCGATGTCGTTGCGGGGCTACCAGAATGTGACGCCCAGGTGGCGCAGACGGCGGTTCCGCTCGTACAGCCGGTACCGAATTGGTACTCCACATCGTAACTCACCGCACCAATCACCGGACGCCACAGGAGCGTGGTAAGGCGGGGGATGTGGTCGAAGCCGTACGAGTTGATCTTCATCGCGCCTGTCGGTCCTGTACCTGTAGCCGTGACAACCAACTCACGCGCGACCGCAGGGTCGTCATTCCCCTGAACCACCGCCACGAGTCCCGTCGTG
>DATGVC010000106.1:0-9410 GCA_035300745.1 Gemmatimonadales bacterium
GCGAAAGACGCCGATTATGTTGTAGTCACCGAGAAGGATGCGGTGAAGCTGCGGAGCCGCTGGCCGGCGGATGCGCCGGAGCCGCTCGTCGCGCAGCTCGCGTTGCGCTGGGAATTCAACGGCGACGCCGTCGAACGCGTCCTGGAAGGGGTCCTGAAGCGAGTCGTATGAGCGAACCAGCGATCATCCGTCCCGATAAGCAGACGTTTCTCGCCGAGGAGAATCCCTTCGAGGCGATGATGGAGCGCTTCGATCACGCGGCGAAGCTGCTCAATCTCGATCGCGGCCTGTACAAGGTGCTGCGTAATCCCGAAAAGCAAATCATCGTGTCGGTCCCAATCCTGCGCGACAACGGCGAAGTCGAGGTCTACACCGGCTACCGGGTCCTGTACAACACGTCGCGCGGGCCGGCCAAGGGAGGCATCCGCTTCGATCTCAACGTCACACTCGAAGAGGTCAAGGCGCTGGCCGCCTGGATGACGTGGAAGTGCGCTTTGGTGAACATCCCGTTCGGGGGCTCCAAGGGAGGCGTCGTCTGCGACCCCACGACGATGTCGATGGGGGAGCTGGAAAAGGTGACGCGCCGCTACACTTCCAGCATCATCGAGATCCTGGGCCCCGATTCGGACGTCCCGGCGCCCGACGTGAATACCAACGAGCGCGTGATGGCGTGGATCATGGACACCTACTCCATGCACAAGCGCCATACCGTCACCGCGGTGGTCACGGGGAAGCCGGTGGAGATGGGTGGATCACTGGGTCGACGCGAGGCGACTGGGCGCGGCTGCATGATCGTGACGCGCGAAGCGCTGGCGAAGCTGGGGATGAGCTTCAAGGGTGCCCGCATCGCGGTGCAGGGCTTCGGCAACGTCGGATCGATCGCCGCCGACCTCATGGCGAAGGAGGGCGCGACGATCGTCGCCGTCTCCGACAAGTCGACGGCGCTGTACAATCCGAACGGTCTCGACGTGCAGGAGCTCCTGAAGTGGGTCACGGAGCGTCACCAGCTCGGCGGCTACAGCAGGGCCGAAACGATCTCGCACGAGCAGGTCTTGACTGTCGACTGCGAGGTGCTGATCCCCGCCGCCACCGAGAATGTGATCACCCGCAAGAATGCTCCCCATATCAAGGCCAAAATCATCTGTGAAGGTGCCAACGGGCCCACCAGCGCCGCCGCCGACAAGATTCTCGAGGACAAGGGCGTGTTCGTGATTCCCGACATCCTCGCGAACGCCGGTGGCGTCACGGTGAGCTACTTCGAATGGGTCCAGGACCGCGGCGGGTACTTCTGGGATGAGGACACGGTCAACCGCCGGCTCGAAGCGATCCTGGTCCGCTCCTTTGGCGAAGTGATGGCGATGGCGGCGAAGCACAAGGTGGCCAACCGCATTGCCTCCTACATCGTCGCCGTGGACCGCGTGGCGGCGATGCACCGGTTGCGCGGCATGTATGCCTGATGCGCTATCGCGTCGTCGCCCTGGGCGGAAACCGCATGAAGAGCGCAGCGCTCCGGGCGGCCTGTGACGACTACCTGAGCCGGATCCGGCACTACGCCAAGGTTGAGGAACTTGAAGTGACGCAGGCGCACATCCCCGAGGATTCGCGGGTGGTCGCGCTGACGGAGCGAGGTGAGAGCTGGAGCTCGTCACAGCTCGCCGAGCTCGTCGGTCGCTGGGAAATGGAGGGTCGCGACGTCACGTTCGTGATCGGCGACGCGGACGGCCTTCCAGACGACGTGCTGGGCCGCGCCGAGCGGCGCTGGAGCCTGGGACCGCTGACCCTGCCGCACGAGCTGGCTCGCGTGGTGGTGTACGAGCAGCTCTATCGCGCGCACACGATCCGTCGCGGAGAGAAGTACCATCGCGGATCCTGACTCCTGCCTCCCACTGACACCGGCCGATCGCGCTGCGCTGCTCGCGCTGGCGCGTGGCGCGATCGAAGCGGCCCTGGCGGGTCGCTCACCGCCAGAGCTGCCCGATATCCCCGGCGCGGCGGTGCGCCGCGGGGCGTTCGTGACGCTCGAGGAATCGGAAGGACACGATCTGCGGGGCTGCATCGGCCATGTAACCGCCGACCGGCCCCTCGGCGAGGTCATCCGCCAGGTTGCGGTCTCGGCGGCTCGTTCTGATCCCCGATTTCCGCCGGTTCAGCTCGATGAGCTGGCGTCCTTACGGATCGAAATCTCCGTCCTCGACCACCCGGTCCGGGTCGAGCCCGCGGACCCTTCCCGTTTGGTGATCGGACGCGACGGCCTGCTGGTGCGCCGGGGGCGCGCGCAGGCGGTGCTGCTGCCCCAGGTGGCAACAGAGCACGGCCTCGGGCCCGAGGCGTTCCTCAACGCCGTGTGTCACAAAGCGGGACTCGCGCCGGACAGCTGGCGGGAACCAGCGACGCAGGTTTTCACTTTCAAAGCGGATGTGTTCGTCGAATGACCGAGTGGTTCGAGCAGTGGTTCGGCGAGGAATATCATGCTCTCTATCCACACCGCGACGATGAGGACGCACGCCGCGCCGTCGCGCTGATTCAGAGCGTCATCTCCTGGAGGCCCGGTGATCGCATCTTGGACCTCGCCTGCGGGCCGGGACGACACGCCGCCGAGCTCGAGCGCCTGGGCGGGCACGTCGTCGGGTTCGACCTGTCCCGCGCGATGTTGCGTCGCGCCCGCGACCGCATGGGCGCGAGGCTGGTACGGGGCGACATGCGGGCGCTACCGTTTCGGGACGGCAGCTTTGCCCTCGCCGTCAATCTGTTCACCTCCTTTGGCTACTTTCTCGATGACGCCGAGCATCGACTCGTCGTGCGGCAGGTGGCCGCGGCGCTCGCCCCGGGAGGCCATTTCGTCCTCGACTATCTCAACGCGGAGCAGGTGCGGCGTACGATCCTGCTCAGCGAGCAGGCCCAGCGTCGAGCGGGGGGGGGCACGAGCGAACGTCGCAGCGGGCCGCGCGTCGTCCGGCGCATTGACGCGGACGGCCGCTTCGTGATCAAGGAAATCGAGTTGCGGGGCCGAGCGCGCTCCTTCCAGGAGCGCGTCCGCCTGTACTCGGCGGACGACCTGGAGGCCTTGCTTGCCGGCGCCGGGTTGCGCGTGGTGGCGCGGTTCGGGGATTATGATGCCGGCGCCCCAGGTCCCAACGCGCCGCGCGTGATCCTCGTGGCCGCTCGCGCATGATCTCACGCATCGTCTCGACACCATTTCCCATGCAGGCTGGAAGGATTCCCGCCGGCAACCCCCGGCGCGTGCATCCTGACGTGCTCGCCTCTGTTCTCCCGGGCCCCGGCCGGGAGCGGTTGGCCGCGGGAGAAGTGCTCACCGTGACGACCGGCCAACAGCCCGCCCTCTTCACAGGACCGCTCTACACGGTCTACAAGGCCTTGTCCGCGCTTGCGCTGGCGGTGCGGCTCGAGAGGGACCGCGGAGTGCCGGTGGTGCCGGTGTTCTGGGTGGCCGGCGACGATCACGATTTCGCCGAGGCCAACCACGCCGCCGTGTTGGGGCGGGATGGAGAGCTGGTGCGGATCGTGCTGCGCGAGCGGCCGCATGAGGCACCGCAGCAGCCGCTGTTTCGCGAGCTGTTGGGCCCCGAGATTCGTTCGGCGCTCGACGCCCTGGATGCAGCGCTCCCCGATTCCGAGTGCAAGCCGGAAGTGCGGCGCTGGCTCGAGTCGTGCTATCGGCCCGAGGCGAACATCGCCGACGCCGGTGCCGAGGCGTTGCATCAGCTGCTGGGAGGACGCGGCGGCGGGTTGGCGGTCTTTCGCGCGCACGACCGTAGCGCGAAACGCGCGGCGGCGCCCTGGATGCTGAAGGCGTTGGACGAGACCCTGCCCGATGGGTTGACGCCCGTGATGGTCGAAGGGCAGCTGGGTCGCGACCGCTTGCGCAAGGACGGCAGCGAGTTCGTCACGCGCCGCAGTGGCGAGCGGTTGACGCGGGCGCAGCTGGAAGCGATCGCGGCCGACACGCCGGAGCGGCTGTCACCCAACGTGCTGCTGCGGCCGGTCATCGAGGCGGCGCTCTTTCCCACGCTCGCCTACGTCGGTGGTCCGGGAGAAATGGAGTACCTCCCTGAGGCGGCGCCGTTGTTCTCGAGCCTCGGCGTCGCGCCGCAGGCGCACGTCCCGCGCTGGTCCGGGCTCATCATCGAGGCCCGCGTCGAGAAGATCTTGAGCAAACACGGTCTCACACCCGCCGACTTCGACGGCCCGCCCGGCACCCTCGAGTCTCGAATTGCGAAGGCGGAGTTGCCCCCCGAGCTCGCCGCGTCACTGAAGGAGTTGCGCGAGGACGTCGAATCCCGGTTCGCGAGAATCAGCGGCGAGGTGCAGCAGCTCGATCCCACGCTGGAGCGCACCGTGCAATCGGCGCGTAACGCGGCGCTGGCCGGCGCGAACGAGATCGAGAAGAAGCTCGTCGCCACCCTGAAGCGCACGCAGGGCACGCTGGTGAGCCAGCTCACGCGCGCCCGCGCGGCGCTGAGGCCGGACGGCAAGCCACAGGAGCGCGTCCTGACTGCCGCGTCATTGTTAGCGCGCTACAGCGGGTCGCTGCTCGATCAGATCAACGCGGAGGTAGCGCGGTGGGCCACAGGTTTATAGAATCCGTCCATGTGGGTGCTCGCCGTAATTCTGATCGTCGCATTGCTGATTCCGGTTGCCGCGATCCTCGTCGACTCGCCGCTCGGCAAGTCGTTCGCGCGGCGCATGGAGGAAGGGCGAGGGGACGGACAAGGCCCGCCTGAGCTGCGCGACGTGAAACGCAAGGTGGAGATGCTGGAAACCGAGGTGGAGGATCTGAATCGCTCGGTGGCAGGGATGCGGGAAGAGTTGCAGTTCATGCAGCGCCTACTGGAAGATCCTCGCCGCAAGAAACCCACGTCTTGAAGGGCGCCGGACGGGTTGCCGCCGGGATTCTCGTTACGCGAGTCCTCGGCTACATCCGGGAAAGAGTGTTTGCCCACTACTTCGGCAACGGCGCCGCGGCCGATGCCTTCCGCGCGGCGCTGCGCATCCCCAACGCGCTCCGCAATCTGCTTGGCGAAGGGACGCTGTCCGCTTCGTTCATTCCCGTGTATGCGGGACTCAATGAAAAGAATAAGGACGCGGCGCGTGCTCTAGCCGGCGCGGTTCTGGGATTGTTGGTGCTCGCGAGCGGCGTGTTGGCGCTGATCGGCATCGCGTTCGCTCCGGCGATTACGGCCCTCGTCGCCCAGGGCTTCGACGGACCGCGCCGCGAGCTCACGACGGTCCTCGTCCGCATTCTCTTCCCGATGACCGGCCTGATGGTGGTGTCGGCCTGGTGCCTCGGGATCCTCAACACGCATCGCCGGTTCTTTCTCCCGTACGCTGCGCCCGCGCTGTGGAACATCGCCGGGATCGCGGCGATGGTCGGTGCAGCCGCATGGCTGAAAGGGGAGGGGCTGTACGGCCTGTCGCTCGCGCTGGCCTGGGGCACGGTCGCCGGCAGCGTGCTGCAGATCGCCATTCAGCTGCCTACGTGCTGGAGACTGCTGGGAGGCATTCCGCTCCGGGTCAGCGTCGCACCTGAGGGCGTGCGTCACGTGATCACCGCCTGGCTGCCGCTCGTTCTGGGGGCGGGCGTCGCGCAGCTTTCCGGGCTCGTCGACACCTTCCTCGGCTCCTACACCGGCGAAGGCGGGCTTGCGAGTCTCGGCTATGCGCAGCTGGTCCAGGTGTTGCCGATCAGTCTGTTCGGGGTAGCCGTGACCGCTGTCGCGCTCCCCGATCTCGCCCGCGACGCGATCTCCGAGACGGCCAACGCACAGCTGCGCGCGCGGATCGCGATTGGCTTTCGTCGCATCGCGTTCTTCGTATTGCCGTCCGCGTTTGCGTTCGCGGCGTTGGGCCCACACATCGTCGGCGCGCTCTTCCAAACGGGCCGCTTCGATGCGGACGACACCGTCCTGGTGGGAGGCGTGCTCGCCGCCTACGGCATCGGGCTGTTGGGACAATCGACGGTGAAGCTGTTCGCGTCGGGGTTTTATGCCATGCGGGACACCCGCACGCCGGTGCGGATCGCGATCGTCTCGCTGGTGATTTCCGGATTCCTGTCGTGGCTCTTCATGCGGCGCTTCGGCCCGGCGGGAATCGCGCTCGGCTCGTCGATCGGCGCCACTCTCAATACCGTCCTGCATCTCTATGATCTCGACCGGCGCATCGGCACGATCCTGCACCCCTCCGACTGGCGGATCGTCGGGCTCGTCGTCGCCGCGGCGCTGATCGCCGCCCTGCTCGGTGTCGGCGTGGGCCATCTGGCCGGCGCGTGGCGTCCCGTCCCGCGAGGCATTGCTGTGCTGGGTATCTTTGGGGTCGCATACGGGGCGCTCACTCTGGCGTTCCGCCACCCCGACGCGATACGCGCATGGCAATCTCTGACCGGCTCGCCCGCCAACTAGCGGCACTTCCCGCTCGCCCCGGCGTCTACATCTGGAAAGACGCCGCCGGGGAGATTTTGTACGTGGGCAAGGCGGCCAATCTCCGATCGCGCGTCCCGAACTACTTCGCCGACGAGCAGGGCAGTCCGGAGCGGGAGGTGTTGCAGGGGCAAATCGCCGACCTCGAGACGATCATCGTGCCGAACGAGGCGCAGGCGCTGCTGCTCGAGAACACGCTCATCAAGGAGCACCAGCCAAAGTTCAACATCCGGCTGCGCGACGATAAGAGCTATCCACAGATCGCCGTCACCCTCGGCGAGCCGTTTCCGCGCGTGCTGGTCGTCCGGCGCGTCACGATTCCGGGCGCCCGCTATTTCGGTCCCTACACCGACGTCGCGACGCTGCGGCAGACATTGAAGATCATCCGCCGAATCTTCACGGTACGGTCCTGTTCCTGGCATCTGCCGGAAGAGGCGCCGGACCGGCCGTGTCTCGACTTTCATATCGAGCGCTGCAAGGCGCCGTGCGTCAGCTATCAGAGCATCGAGGATTACCGGCGCATGATCGATGATGTCCTCCTGTTTCTCTCGGGGAAGACGCTCGATGTGCGCACCGGGCTGCGCAAGCGGATGCACGAGGCCAGCGACATGCAGGACTACGAGCGCGCGGCGCAGCTGCGGGATGCGCTCAAATGGCTGGATCAGCTCGAGCAGCCGCAGACGGTCGAGGTCGTCGGGGGCGGCGACGCCGACGCGATCAGCCTCGCCCGCGACGGTGACGATGCGGTCGGGGTCATCCTCCGCATCCGCGACGGCAAGCTCATCGCGCGCGAGCACCGCTTCCTGGAGCACGTGGAACATGCCCCCGAAGGCGACGTGCTGCGCACGTTCCTGGTGGGGTACTATCTCCCGCTCGAACAGCGGGCCCAGCGCGTCGTGTTGCCGTTTGCGCCTGCCGACCTGGATGCTCTGCGTGAGCTGGCGCCGGGCGTCGAGTTTACGGTCCCGCAGCGCGGATCGGCCGCGAAGCTCGTCGAGCTGGCCGATCAGAACGCGCGCCACCTGCTCGACAGCTTCAAGATCGAGACGTTCGATATCGATGAGCGAGCGGCCGATCCCGTTTTCGCGCTGGGGCGCGATCTCGGCCTGCCGGTCGTCCCGCGGTCGATGGTGTGCATCGATATCTCGACCAATCAGGGCCGTGATACGGTGGGATCGCTGGTGTGGTTCGAGGGCGGCCGGCCACGGAAGTCGGAGTACCGCCGCTATCGCATCAAGGGGGTAGAAGGAATCGATGATTTCGCGGCGATGAAAGAAGTGGTGACACGCTTTCTCACTCGACGCATTGGCGAGCACAAGCAGATTCCGGACTTGATCGTGATCGACGGAGGCAAGGGCCAATTGGCTGCCGCAGTCGACGCGGCGCGCGCGCAGGGACTGGAGCAGTTGCCGATCGTGAGCCTCGCGAAACGAGATGAGGAGGTTTTCCTGCAGGACTCCGGCGAGCCGCTCCGGCTCTCGCACCGCAGCCCGTCGCTCAAGCTGCTGCAGCGCGCGCGGGACGAAGCGCACCGCTTTGCGGTCACCTACAGCCGCAAGCGGCGCGCGCAGCGCACCATCACGTCAGAGCTGTTGCGCATCCCGGGGATCGGACCGGCACGCCGGCGCCTGCTCCTGGAGCGCTTCGGCTCACTCGCCGGCGTGCGTACGGCGACACCCGCCGAGATCGCCGCGTTGCCGGGGTTCTCCACCAAACTTGCGGACCGGATCCTCGACCGGTTACATCAGCGCGCGTGACCACCTGGACGTTGGAGTGCTCGGCGTGCGTCCCCACGCGCACGCGTGACACCGACGGCTTCCCCGGAGTGTGCGAGGTGTGCGGAGCGCCCTATCTGGTTCGCTACGAGACCCTGCCTCCCCCCGAGGCGAAGGCCCATTTGCACCAGCAGCGATGGACGATGTGGCGCTATGACGGGTGGCTGCCACTGCGCGACGGAGAGCACCCTATCACACTCGGTGAGGGTGGCACGCCGCTGCTGAACGTGGAGCGAGTGGCCGCGCGCCAAGGCTTCGACCAACTCTGGGTCAAGGACGAAGGCACGAACCCCACGGGATCGTTCAAGGCGCGAGGACTGGCCGTCGCGGTCACCCGTGCGGTGCTGTCGGGCGCCAAAGAATTCGTGATACCGACGGCGGGCAATGCCGGGGTCGCGCTCGCGGCCTACGCAACCCGCGCGGGTGCGGCGGCGCGCGTGTACGCGCCCGCCACGACGCCGCGCCCCATCCTGGATCAGATCCGCGCGTTTGGCGGAGATCTGATGCTCCTCGATGGTCACATCGGTGACTGTGGTATTGCGGCTCGGCTGCACGCCGCGAATACCGGCGCCATCGACGTCTCAACGCTCAGAGAGCCGTATCGCATCGAAGGCAAGAAGACGCTCGGCCTCGAATTGGCCGAGCAGTTGGGGTGGACGCTTCCCGATGCGATCGTCTATCCGACGGGCGGGGGGACGGGCCTGATCGGGATGTGGAAGGCGTTCCAGGAGCTGCGCCAAAGCGGCTGGCTGCGTGGGCCGCTGCCCCGGATGTACACGGTGCAAGCCAGCGGCTGCGCCCCGGTGGTGCAGGCATTCGAATCGGGCGCCGAGCGATGCGAGCCGTGGCCCGATCCCAAAACCGTGGCGGCTGGTTTGCGCGTGCCCTCGCCGCTCGGTGACCGGCTGATGCTGCGGGCGCTACGCGACAGCGGGGGTGGCGCTGTCGCCGTGAGCGACGAAGCCCTGGCGGCGGCCGCGCGGGAACTGCAAGTCGCTGAAGGGATCGACGCATCGCCAGAAGGTGGAGCGGCCTTGTCAGGTGCCGTCGCGCTCAAGAACCACGGCGTGCTCCGTCCCGAGCAACGTGTCCTGCTGTTCAACACAGGGGCCGGGTGGCTCTACAGAGCCTAAGCCGTTTATATTTCAATACTTCGGCCAATGCGCATCGCCATCCTGGATCCAGCCGCTGGTATCAGCGG
>DATGVC010000107.1:0-2022 GCA_035300745.1 Gemmatimonadales bacterium
GTGCGTCGCTGACGGAGCAGGGACTACCCGACGTCGAGGTGCGGACGCTTGTCCGGACCGGGGACACGCCGCAGTCGGAGCGGCAGGCGATGCTCAGTCGCCCACCCCACATCCTCGTCACGACGCCGGAATCGCTCTACCTCATCCTCACGTCCGAACGCGCCCGCGCGATGCTGCGGTCGGTGCGGACGGTGATCGTGGACGAGATCCACGCGGTGGCGCGCGACAAGCGGGGTAGCCACCTCGCGCTCTCGCTCGCCCGGCTCGATGCGCTCATCGGGAAGCGACCCCAGAGGATCGGTTTGTCGGCCACCCAGCGACCGATCGAGGAGATCGCGCAGTTCCTCGTCGGAACCGATCAGACGCTGCCGACGATCGTCGACGCAGGCCATATCCGGACCCTCGATCTCGCTTTGGAGATTCCGTCCTCGCCGCTCGAGGCGGTGATGTCGGCGGAAGTGTGGGAGGAGCTCAATACCCGCATCGCGGAGCTGATTTCGCAGCACCGTACGACGCTGGTGTTCGTGAACACCCGGCGGCTGTGCGAGCGCCTGACGATGCATCTGTCCGAACGGCTCGGCGCCGATCACGTCACAAGCCATCACGGCAGCCTGTCGCGCGAGAAGCGACTCGCAGCGGAGGAACGGCTGAAGCGTGGTGAGCTCCAGGCGCTCGTCGCCACCGCCTCGCTCGAGCTGGGAATCGACATCGGCAGTGTCGATCTCGTCATTCAGGTCGGGTCGACGCGGTCGATCGCCACGTTGCTGCAACGGGTCGGTCGTGCAGGCCACCGGCTGGGCGCGATTCCCAAAGGGCGGGTTTTCCCGCTGTCGCGGGATGAGCTGATCGAATGCTGCGCCATGCTCAGGGCGACGCGCGAGGGCCGGCTCGATCGGCTGATCATTCCGAACAAGCCGCTCGACATCCTGGCCCAGCAGATCGTCGCGGCCGCGGCAGGCGAAGAGTGGGACGAACACGATCTCTACGAGCGCGTGCGCTCGGCGTACCCCTATCGAGATCTCTCCCGGGCGGAGTTCGACGCCGTCGTGCAGATGCTGGCCGAGGGGTTCACGACCCGCCGCGGGCGGCGCAGCGCGCACATCCACTACGACGGCATCAACAAGAAGCTCACGGGACGCCGCGGCGCGCGGATCGCCGCCATCACGTCGGGCGGCGCAATCCCGGATCTGGGCGATTATCGCGTGATCCTCGAGCCGACCGAAACCTTCGTCGGCACGCTGAACGAGGACTTCGCGATCGAGAGCACGCCGGGCGACATCTTTCAGCTGGGCAACACCTCCTACCAGATCGTCAGAGTCGAATCGGGTCAGGTGCGTGTCGCCGACGCGAAAGGCCAGCCGCCGACGCTGCCGTTCTGGCTCGGTGAGGCACCCGGCCGCACCAATGAGATGTCGGAGGAAGTCTCCAGGCTGCGCCAGGATGTGGCCGACCGGTTGGACGATCCACCGGCCGCGATGCAATGGCTCACGGACACGATCGGGATCAATCAAGCCGGCGCCCGCACCATCGTCGAATACCTCGGCGCGACGCGGCAAATCCTCGGTACGGTTCCCACACAGAAATGTCTGGTGCTGGAGCGCTTCTTCGATGAAGCCGGCGGCATGCAGCTCGTGCTGCACGCGCCGTTTGGGAGCCGGATCAATCGCGCCTGGGGCCTCGCGCTCCGGAAACGGTTCTGCCGGAGCTTCAACTTCGAGCTGCAGGCCGCGGCCACCGAAGACGCCATCGTGTTGTCGCTCGGCCCGCAGCACAGCTTCCCGCTCGAAGACGTCTTTCAGTACCTGAAGCCAGCGACGGCCGAGCACCTGTTAGTGCAGGCGATGCTCGACGCGCCGGTGTTCGGAACGCGCTGGCGCTGGAACGCGACGCGCGCACTCGCGGTGCTGCGGTTCCGGGGCGGCAGGAAAGTGCCGACGCCGTTGCAGCGCATGGAGGCCGAGGACCTAGTCGCCGCCGTCTTCCCCGATCAGCTCGCCTGTCCGGAGAACATGGTCGGTGACC
>DATGVC010000108.1:0-5716 GCA_035300745.1 Gemmatimonadales bacterium
TCGCGGCGTCCTGACCCAGCGCGCTCGCCAGCTGCGTCAAGGCGTCGCGCCGCGCCGCCCCCTGGCTCTTCTCTGCGCGATCCAATTCCTGCCGCACCGCCTTCAGGCGTAGCGCCGAGAGGCCGTTCGAGCGCTCAAGCTGATCGACATACGCGCGCGCGACGACAAAGCTCGCGGGCCACGTGATCTTCGGCTGATCCTGCGTGTTGAAATAGTCGAGATGCACCAGCTTTGCCGCCTCGATCTCGTTGCGTGAGATCAAGCCGCTCGGCTCGAGCTCGAACACGTCGAGCCCGCGCGCGATCTCGGAGCTGTAGATGTACCCGTTGTACCAGTACGCCGACCATGAGCCACCACCCTGAGGCTTCGTACCGTCCACGGGACCGCGGTCGAAGAACGCGATCTCCTTGGGATGCGCCGGGTCGGTCCAATCGAACACCGAGATGCCGCCCTGATACCACGCCTGCACCATCACGTCGCGCCCCGGAATCGGAATGAGCGAGCCGTTGTGCGCGACGCAGTTCTCGTTCGCGCTCTGCGGCGCCAGCATCTTGTAGTAGCTCTGGAACGTCATCCGGCGATCGGCCACCGTGAAAATCGCGTCTGCACCCCACTGCGGCTTGTCGAACGCGCGGCACTTGGGCTGCCCGCCACCGCCCCACTCGTCGGAAAAGAGCAGCTTGGTGCCGTCGTTGTTGAACGTCGCGGAGTGCCAGTAGGAGAAGTTCGAGTCGGCCACCGCGCCGATGCGCCGCGGATGCGCCGCGTCCCGGATGTCGAGCAGCAGCCCGTATCCGCCGCACGCGCCGCCGGCGAGACCGATGGCCGGATACACGGTGATGTCGTGGCACTGGTTCGGCCCGGGCGCCGGCCCGGTGCGCGGCTGATTCAGGCTGAAGTAGTTGTCGACGATGCCCTGAATCGCGGGGCGCAGCGCAGCGCTATCGGCCGCGGTCGGCGCGCCACTGCCACCGCGCGCCCGCACGACGCTATCGAGCAGCGGGGTGATGATCCACGGCCCCAGCACGTGCTCCATGCCGAAGGCCTTGGCAGTGAATCCGCCGTGCGCCCGCGCGTCAGCGGCTTCCCGCGCCGCTTGCTCGATGTCTTGCGGCATTTCGCCGTGCGTCGGCGGCGCCGTGAGCGAGTCGAAGATCCGTGGCGAGCTCACAACCGCGGCCTGCTGCGGCGTGGCGAGCGGCACCTTGATGGCCTCGATCCGGAACAGCGCGCTGTTCGAGTTCGAATCGGGCGACTGTCTCACGCAGCCCGCGAGCTCGGAGGGCGAGCGTACCGGCGCCGAGCCGGAGATGTAGACGTAGACGTTCGCCGAGTCGTTCGGATCGATGACGACGGTGTGGGTGTGCGAGCCGCGGCACGTCTGCACGTTCGCGATGTACTTCGGATTGGCGATGTCGCTGATGTCGAAGATGCGGATGCCGCGCAGCCGGTCATGGGACACCGAGTCGTGCACGCCGCCACCGGCGCAGTCGAGCCGCCCGCCCTGTCCTTCGCCCGACACGAACAGGAGACTCCGGAACACCGACACGTCGCTCTGCGACGCCGGGCAGTAATAGCCGACCGTGAGCCTGGGGCTCGACGGCGTCGTGATGTCCCATACTTCGTAGCCGTTGTAGTTGCCCTGGATCACGTAGTTCTTGTAGAAGGAGAGATCGGAGTTCGTCGAGCCGACGAACTTCTCCGAAGGCGGGGTGTTGCTGAGCAGCCGCAGGTTCCACGCCGCCTCGCCCGCGTCCTTCAACCCGGGCTTGAGACCGACGCGCGGATCCGGTGTGGGGGCAACCGTGGAATTACTGGTACCGCCCGAGGCGCAGGCGGCAAGCGACACCACGACGGCAACGTGGATCAGTGCACGAAACGATGTCATGGACGAATCCTACCTGGGTGTGGGTGGTGCGAAAAAGTCAGCGGCCAGCATCCGCTGCATCCGCTCGATTTCGGTCGTCTGATCGGCGAACACACCGGTCGCCATCTTGTAGACCGGCTCCTCTTCGCCCGCTCCCGCGGCGAACAGCTGATTCACCATCGTAATCGCCCCCTGGTGATGCTGGATCATCAGCCGCAGGAACAGATGATCGAACGCCGGCCCGCGCGCGCGATCGAGCTGCGCCAGCTGCTCGGCGGACAGCATTCCCGGCATCATGTGCGTGGAATCCATCTCCGGCATCATCATGTGCTCGGGGTCGGGATGCGGGATTGCTTCGTGACGGTCGGCGAGCCAGCGCGACAGGAGGGCGATCTCGTCGGTCTGACTGGCGACGATTCGCTCGCACAACGTGCGGACGGACGGAGATGCACCGTGTGTAGACGCCCATCCCGCGATCAGCACGGCCTGCGCGTGATGGTAAATCATTCCCGACATGAAGCGCACGTCCGCAGCCGTGTAGCCCCCCTCCCGGCGCGCACTATCGGCGGCGTGCGGCGGAGCAGCCTGGGCGGCCGCGGGGCGCGAGACACCAGCCGCAGCGCAGGCCGCACCGAGTAGCCATGGGATCAAGCGAATCATGCTCTCGGATACTACTACCTGGCACGGGTACTGCAACGTGAACGTTTCGAAACGGCTTGCGACTGCGCCGAGCCGGCCGCGATAGGACAGTTGCGCGGGGGCGCCGGTCCAGGCTAAGTCTGTCTTCCATGAAACTCATCGCAGCGTGTGTACTCATTGTGGCATTGGCAGTCCCAGCGTGCCGCCGCGGAGCAGTGGTCGATTCCGCCGCCGATCGCGATGCGGTCAATGCCGCCCTCGAGCAGTACCGGCAGGCGTGGCTCAAGGGCGATACGGCCATGGCGCTGCATCAGCTCTCCGGCGACGTACGCTTTCTGTTCCCCGGCTCTCCCGACATGGATAGCGCGGCCGTCCACGCGCTGGTCATCGAGGAGATGGCGACGTACCGCATTCCGTCGCTCACGCTCACGCGCGCCGAATTCTTCGTCGCCGGCGATCATGCGGTTGACGTCGGGACGTACGACGAGATTCAGGCGCCCAAAACCGGCGCGCCGATCCACGGCACCGGTCGCTACATGACCGTGTGGCGGCGGGAACCCGGCGGCTGGCGCATCTGGCGCTTCATGCTCAACGAGCTTCCCAAGAGGTGAGCGCTCGGACTCCTTCAGCGCACGGATAAAACCGCTGGCTAGGACATCTGGGGTACAGATTGTGTCGTTTAGGGCCCACCCAGTTGCATTTTTTAACGCGTTTACAATGTTGTACCGCGCCCCCACCGTCCGCTCCGACGCACTCTATTCGCTGGAGGTTGCATGCTCGCGCGCTCGATGATGTGCCGTCTCGCCGTTTGCCTCGCGCTCCTGCCCGCGGCGGCCGCCGCGCAGGCGAGCAAGATCCCGTGGGCCAAGGGGCCCACGAAGGGAATGCTCGGCTCCGAGGCTGCGATCAGCGTCCCCGCCGGGTGCCTCTTCACCGGCAGGGACGGGGTCAAGACGTTCCTCACGGTGACGGAAAACCCGGTGTCCGGCAACGAGCGCGGCGTCGTGATGTGCCAGTCGGACACGGCGTCGGACCCGTGGTTCGTGCTGTTTTCCTACGATGAGAGCGGCTACGTGAAGGATGATGAGGGCTCGAACCTCGACGCCGACGCGATCCTCGAATCGGTGCGCCGCGGCACGGAGGAGGCAAACCAGGAACGGAAGAAGCGCGGCTGGGGCACGCTCTCGGTCGAAGGATGGGTCACGAAACCGTTTTACGATCGCGCGACCAACAACCTGACCTGGGCGATCACCGCGCACGACAACACCGGCGGCCGCACCGTCAATCACTCCGTGCGGCTCCTTGGTCGCGGCGGCGTGATGCATGCGGATCTCGTGACGACGCCCCAGCATCTCAACGCGCTCGTGCCCACGTTCAACGGCATGATCGGCGGCTTCACCTATTCGCCCGGGTTCAAGTACGCGGAATGGCGTCGGGGCGACAAAGTCGCCGCCTACGGCCTGACGGCGCTCGTCGCGGGCGGCGCCGGCGTCGCGCTCGCGAAGTCGGGTCTGCTCGTCAAGTTCTGGAAGCTGATCGTGGCGGGGATTGCCGCGGCGGCGGCGGCATTGAAGAAGATGTGGGCCAAGATCACCGGGAAAAGGAACGAGATGCAGCCGCAGTGACGATTGTTTTTCTCGCGCTGCTCACGCTGATCGAGGGCGTGCGGCGCGTGCCACGCGGATCGGTGGTGCTGCACCGCGTGCTGTTCGGGCAGTGGACGGTCGAACCCCCGGAGCCGGGTGAGCGGCTGCGTCTCTTGTCGTGGTGGTCGCCGCTCATGAGCACGATCGTGCTCAAGCCGCGTGAGAAGTACCAGCGTACCGATGCCGCTGCGGTGCGCGCGCAGCTCGAGGGCCGCGAGTTGTACACCGCGCTGTTCGACCTGCGCGTGCTTGGCGTCGTCGAGCTGATCGTGCTGGTGCTGGGGCTGCCGTTCGCGCTGCAGCGGTTTGGGGCGTTGGGATTCTTCGCGGCACTCGGCGCGGTGCTGCTCCTCTGCCTGACGATCTTCACGGCGCTGGCGTTCAGCGCTCGTACCCTCGGCAAGCCGTGGCGCGCGGCGCTGCGCTGGTCGTTCCCCTATCTGTCACCGTTCGCCGCGCCGCGCGGCGCCGAGACGCTGCTCGAGGAAGCGCTGCGCGATGTGCCGCCGGCGATCGTGACCAGCGCGCTGCTTCCCGAGGATGCGTTTCTGCGCTGGATCCGTCCACTTGTGTTTGACGCGAGTAACGGGCGAGATGTGGATCGCCGGTTGCTTGAAGGACTGAATCTCAGCGAGCTGCGCACATCGCTTGCCGACGGCCCCCACCATCACGGCTCGACGTCTCAGAATGGACAGGGGATGTGGTGCCCGCGCTGCGGCGCTACGTTCGTGCAGGGTGAATCCTGCTCCGAATGCGCTATACAACTTGTCCCTGCTAGAACCAATTCCGTGTAACGGAGGCCGTCATGCACGCCCTACGTTCGCCGCATCTAATCGTCACCACCGTCCTCGTGCTCGGCGCCGTCGCCTGTGGGAAGGGCTCCAAGAGCCCGCCGGCCGCGCCGCCGGCGGCCGCTCGCAGGATGCCGACGGGTCCCGCCGAGTACACCGTCATCATTAAAAGCACCTGGACCAAGACAACGCACCCGTTCGAGTATCCGTCGGACGCGCATTTCTCCGGCATGATCGGGGCGTCGCACAATGCGAAGTATTCGATCTTCGCGGTGGGCCGGCGGCCCACGCCGGGACTCGAGCGGCTCTCAGAAGAAGGGAAGCACTCGCCGCTCGACACCGAGATCCGCGCCGCGATCGATCAGGGCAACGCGCTTATGCTCTTCGAATCGGGCGGTCTCAAGAACTGGAAGGACTCGATGATGTCGACCGTGCGCGTCGATCCCGCGCATCCGCTCGTTTCGGTCGTCAATATGATCGCGCCCAGCCCCGACTGGTTCACGGGCGCGTCCAGCGTCAACCTCGCCGAGAACGGCGGCTGGATCACGCGGCGCACGGTGACGCTCTACGCCTACGACTCGGGCGGCGACGACGGCAAGACCTACAAGGCTCCCGATCGCGACACCAATCCCAAGAAGCCGACGACGCGCGCCGCGACCCGGCACTTTGTCATACACGGCCGCGTCAAGCCGGTCGCGACCCTGATCCTCGTGCGGAAGTGATCACACCCTGAAGGGTGTGCTCGGCCGACCCGAGCCCACCCTTCCGAGTGG
>DATGVC010000109.1:0-2065 GCA_035300745.1 Gemmatimonadales bacterium
CCGTTCCGCTCTATCTCGAGAGCTATCATGGCCGTGAGTTGATCAGGCCGACTCCGGCCGAGCATCGCGCCTATCTCGAGCGCATGGGCGTGACCCATGTCCTGCTGGCGAGCGCGACGTCCCCGTCGGCCATCGAGCTGCGGGGCTTGATCGGTGCCTATCCCTCGCTGTTGACAGCGATCTACCGCTGGCCCGATGGGCGCTGGCTCTTTGCCGTGAACCGTGGACAGTAGAGACCGCCGCCTTTACCTCGCGGTCGCCCTATGCGCGCTCGTTCCCTATCTCCCGGCGTTATGGAACGGGTTCGCGATGGACGACCTCTACATCATCGTGTGGAACCCGCTCGTGCACTCGCTGCAGGGCACCTGGCGCGCATTTGGCGCCCCCTACTGGCCGCCGGATCTGGGTGGCCAGATGTACCGGCCGCTCCCATTGGCCACTTTTGCGGTGGATTGGACCGTCGCTTACGGTCACGCTGCTTTGTTTCACGCGATGAACCTGCTCTGGCACGCCGGCGTGGCATTGATCGTTACCGCTCTGACCCTTCGTTCCTCCTCTCCCGAAGGGAGCGGGGGTCAGGGGGTGAGGACCGCCGCGCTCGCCGCCGGACTGGTCTTTGCCGTCCATCCCGTACATGTCGAGGCGGTCGCCAACGTCATCGGACTTGGCGAGCTGATGGCTGCCGCCGGTGTGTGTCTCGCCGTGTACGCGGCGGTCGTTCGAGAAGACGTGGTGCTGAGCGGCGTAGCGCTGCTCTTGGGGCTGCTCAGTAAGGAGAATGCGGTCGTTGCGCCCGCCTTGATCATCTGGGCCTGGATCGTGGGCCTGCCTTCGCGGCCCCCCCCCACTTCCCGGCGGATGCTCGCATTCGTCGTGAGCTGGGTCGTCATCGCCGGAGCCTACCTCGCCGTCCGAGGCATCGTCCTGCACCCCTACGCACGGCTGCAGGTCACTGCACCCGTGTTCCTGGGCGAGAGCGCGTTCGCAGGCCGACTCACCGCAGTCGCGGCGCTTGGCGACGTGCTGCGCCTGCTGCTGCTGCCACTGACACTCAGGGTGGACTACTCGCCCGCCGAACGCACGATTGTCCGGTCGCTGGTGGACGGTCGATTCGCGATTGGCTTGACGTGCCTGGTGCTTGGGGCCGTGCTTCTCGTGATGGCGTGGCGCCGGCAGCGACGTATTGAAGCGTATGGGTTGGGTTGGATCGCCATTGCGTTTCTCCCCGTATCCAACCTGCTGTTTTCGACCGGCGTCCTGCTCGCCGAACGAACGCTGTATCTGCCATCGGTCGGGTTGGCGCTCGCTGCCGGCGCGGCACTCGCGCGGCTGCCGGTTCAGCGCCTTCGTGTCGTCGTTGCGCTGCTCGTCGTCGCAGGTAGTGTTCGCACGGCGATACGAACACCCGTCTGGCGGGACGACTTCAGCGTGACCCAGAGCATTCTTGAAGACTCCCCAAGGTCTTATCGCGGCCCGGCCCGCTCAGCGATGATCTTCCAGAGTCATCGCCAGCCCGGTCGCGCTCTGGACGCGCTGCGTCTTGCGATGGCGACGTACGACCGCGACCCCACCCTGTTCATCGCCGGCGCGGATGCGGCGCTCACACTGGGGCAGTCACATGTCGCCGACTCGCTGCTCACTCGCGCCGAGCAGCTCTGTTACCGGTGCCCGGGCTACTATCGCACACAGGCACTCGCCGCGCGCTCGCGCGGTGATTCCGCCGTCGCCGATTCGCTCCTCGCGCGAATGCGATGAGACGCGAGCTGCTGCTCGTGTTCGTAGCTGCCGTCGCGCTCTATCTCCCGACGGCTCGATACGGCTTCGTGCAGGACGACCGGGCCATCATCGCGTCGAATCCGGCGGCGCACTCGATCGGCGCGGCGCTCGCGGCCTTCGGCGATCCGTACTGGCCGCGCGAAACCGGCGCGGGTCTCTACCGGCCGATGACGATTCTCAGCTACGCGGTCGATTGGACCGTATCCGGCGGGCGGCCGGGTTGGCTGCACGTCATGAACGCGTTATGGCACGGCCTGGCGACGGTGCTCCTGGTGATGCTGCTCGCTCG
>DATGVC010000110.1:0-4766 GCA_035300745.1 Gemmatimonadales bacterium
GTGAATGTGAACAGCGTCGTCCTGCTGCATTCGAGTACCGTGACGTGCTCGTACGGCATTCCCGCGGTTTACTACGCGAAGTTGCACGTCCTGACGATCGACACGACCGCCGCGCCCAACGGGCGTCGGATCCAATTCGAGATTCTCAGCGATCTCAACTGCGGCTATCGCGGGCTCGAAACAGGCCTGCCGCGCCAGTAAGTGTGATCGACCTGAAGTTGTTACGCGCCTCGCCCGCTCAGGTGCGCGCGGCGCTCGCCCGCCGCGGCGATTCGTCGTTGACACGACTGCTCGACGAGATCGAAGCGCTCGACATGAAGCGCCGCACGCTGACCGCGCAGCTCGACCAGCTGAAGGCGGAGCGCAACGATGCCGCGAAGGCCGACGCGCTGGTCGCGAAGTCCCAAGGCGGACTGCCGGAAGCGACAACGGCCGCGCGGCGCAAACTCGGCGAGCGGATCGCCGCGTTCGAGTCCGAGCTCCGCCAGATCGAAACGACACTGGAAGCGAAGGCGCTGTTCGTCCCGAATCCTCCGCTGCCCGATGTGCCCGAGGAGCAGACGATTTTGCGCAGCTGGGGGACGCCGGCGCCCAAGGGCGGTAAGCCACATTGGGAGATCGCGGAACGGCTCGGCATCCTCGATCTGCCGCGCGGCGCCAAACTCGCGGGCTCGGGATTCCCGGTCCTGATGGGTGCAGGGGCGCGCTTGGCTCGCGGGCTGATCAACTTCATGCTAGACCTGCACGCCCGTGAACATGGCTACGTCGAGGTCGAGCCGCCGTTCATGGTGCGACGTGATGTGATCACGGGCACCGGGCAATTGCCGAAGTTCGAAGACGATCTCTATCGCACCACGCCGGACGACTTGTTTCTCGTTCCCACGGCAGAGGTTCCGGTCACGAATCTTCACCGTGACGAGATTCTCGATGGCACGGTTTTGCCCAAGGGATATGTCGCCTACACCCCGTGCTTCCGTCGTGAGGCGGGCGCGGCGGGGAAGGACACGCGCGGGCTGCTGCGCGTGCATCAGTTCGACAAGGTCGAGCTGGTGCGGTTCTGCCTCGCTGCCGACTCGCCGACGGAGCACGAGAAGCTGACCGGCCATGCCGAGGCCGTGCTCCAGAAACTGGAGCTCCCATACCGCGTCGCGGTGTTGCCGGCGAATGACTTCGGCTTCGCAGCCGCCAAAACCTACGACCTCGAGGCGTGGGCGCCCGGCGTCGGCCAGTGGCTCGAGGTGTCGAGCGCCAGCACCTACACCGACTATCAGGCCCGACGGGCCAACATTCGCTGCCGTCCGCGGCCCGGCGAGAAGCCCGAGTTCGTGCACACGTTGAATGCGTCGGGTGTAGCGCTGCCGCGCACGATCGCGGCGTTGCTCGAAACCCACCAGCAGCCCGACGGCTCCGTGACCGTCCCGCCGGCGTTGGTGCCGTATGTCGGCACTGACCGCATTGCCTAGAGGCGCGCTCCGCCGCGCCGGCCCGCCCGCGCTCATCGCCGCCGCGCTGCTGTTCGGCGTGCTCTCGGTTGGGTACGCATGGATTGTGGCGCGCCACCTCCGCAACGATGCCCGCGAGACCAGTCGTTTGCTGGGGCACGTGTTCGCCGGCTTGAACGATCCCCGCGAAGGCGCCGCGGCCGATGCGCTGCTCGCGCTCGCCGATGAAGTACGGCGGCTCGGCATCCCGCTCGCCGTCACCGACACGGCCGGCCACATCACCGCGCTCGACAACGAGCCGTTCGGCGTCGACGCGAGCGAGGCGACGCGGCGCGCCTGGATCGCCGAGTTGGACCGCATCCACCCGCCGCTGATTCAGCCCGGCGTCGGCACCATTCATTACGGCGCGCTACCTGCGGCCCGGGCGTTCACCGGTCTGGCGGTCCTGCAGGGCGCGATGTTCCTCTGTCTCGTCTTCCTAGCTGTTTGGGCAATGCGCGCGCGCGTGACCGCCGCGCGCGATCGGCTGTGGGTGGCGATGGCGCGCGAGTCGGCGCATCAGCTCGGCACGCCGCTGATGAGCCTCACGGGTTGGATTGATTACCTGCGGGAGAATCCGGATACACCGGGAAGTGAGCTGGTCGCACATCTTGAAGCCGACGCGGAGCGCCTCGAGCGCGTCGCCAAGCGTTTCGAGCGCATCGGCCGCCCCGCACGTCGCGAGCCCGTCGGCCTGGGAACGGTGGCCGAGCGCGTGGTGGCGTACTTCCGGCCGCGGCTGCCGACCCTCGCCCATGCGGTGACGATCACGCTGACCTCGCCCGGGGCCGGGCCGACGGCGACCGGCGATCCGGTACTGATCGAATGGGCGCTCGAGGTGATCGTCAAGAACGCGGTCGACGCGCTCAGCGGCCGCGGGGGCCGGATCGATGTTGAAGTCGAGGGCAGCGATTCCGTGGGCCGCGTCCGCGTGCGGGACGACGGTCCCGGCGTCGCGCCCGACGTGCAGCATCAATTGTTCGAGCCGGGCGTTTCCAGCAAGACGGGGGGCTGGGGGATCGGCCTCGCGCTCGCCCGCCGCATCGTCGAGCAGCAGCATGGCGGCAAGGTGGCGTTCCGCCCCGGAGCACAGGGTAGAGGTTCGGTCTTTGTGCTTGAATTTCCGCTCAACACGAAATGACCGCTCAGCATCCCTTGCCGTTGAATCCCGCCCAGCGGGAGGCGGTCGAGCATCCCGGTGGACCGCTGCTCGTCCTGGCGGGAGCGGGCTCCGGAAAGACGCGGGTCCTCACGGCGCGGATCGCGCATCTGATCACGACGCTGCATGTCGCGCCGCAGCGGATCTTCGCGGTCACGTTTACCAACAAGGCGGCGGGGGAAATGCGCACCCGCATCGCCCAGCTGCTGGGAGCCGATCCCCGCGGGCTCTGGATCGGCACGTTCCACTCGCTGTCGGCGCGCCTGCTGCGCCGCGAAGCGCCGCTGCTGGGATTTGGGCCGAATTTCACGATCTACGACTCGGACGACTCCGAGGCGCTGGTCAAGCGCCTTCTCGAAGCACGGCAGCTCTCCACCAAGGTCTATCCGCCGCGGACGGTCCATGGCGTGATCTCGAGCGCCAAGAACCGGCTGCTGGTGCCCGAGGAGCTCGCGTCGCAGGCCGACACGCCGCTGGTGAAGGTCGCGGCCGATGTCTATGCCGCGTTGGGACCTGCGCTGAAGCAGACCAACGCCATGGACTTCGACGATCTCTTGCTTCACCCCCTCACCCTGTTCCGCGAGCATCCGGAACGGCTCGCGTATTGGCAGGACCGGTTTCAGCACGTCCTCGTGGACGAGTTCCAGGACACGAATGCCGCGCAGTACCTGCTGGTGAAGCATCTCGCCAGGCGGCACGGCAATCTCTGCGTGGTGGGTGACGACGATCAGGCGATTTACGGCTGGCGCGGCGCCGACGTCCGGCACATGCTGTCGTTCCAGAACGACTTTCCCGGCACCAAGCTCGTGCGGCTCGAGCAAAACTACCGGTCCACGCAGATCATCCTCGATGCCGCGAACGGCATCATTGCCGAAAACACCGCGCGCCTCGGTAAGACACTCTTCACGGAGCAAACGGGCGGCGATCCTGTGACGCTGCTGAGCACCGCCGATGAGCGCGACGAAGCGGAGTGGCTGGCGAATGAGTTCGCGCGCCGCGCGGCAAAGGGCGACGTCGCCTACGAAGGGATGGCGATCCTCTACCGCACCAACGCCCAGTCCCGTCCGCTGGAAGAGGCATTTCGGTTCCGTGGCATTCCGTACCGCCTGATCGGCGCGATCAGCTTCTACGAGCGGCGTGAGGTCAAAGACCTGCTCGCGTACTTGCGGCTGATCGCCAATCCGGCCGACGACGAGGCGTTTCTCCGGGTGGTCAACGTCCCCCGCCGCGGCATCGGCGACGCCTCCCTCGCGGTGCTGGGCCGGGCGGCCGCAGGGTGGCAGAAGGCGCTGCTCGAGGCGGCCCGCCGTGCGGGCAGCGTGAACGACCTCCGCCCGAACGTGCGGGAAGCGCTCAGCGGCGTCGCGGCGCTGCTCGATCGGCTGCGGGAGGCGGTGGGACAGGCGGATCCAGCCACCGCGCTCGAGACGATCCTCGCCACCACCGGCTACGAGCAGTATCTGGCCGAAGAAGGCGCCGAGGGGATGGAGCGGATCGAGAACGTGCGCGAGCTGGTCGCCGGCGCTGCCGCGTGGGCGGAGGTCCAGGATCCCGACGTGGCCGAGGGCACTGGCACTCCCGTCGAGCGCTACCTCACCCAGGCTGCGCTGATCACGCCCGTGGACGAGGACAAGAACGAGCCGGGAGTCACGCTCCTCACCGCGCACATGGCCAAGGGACTCGAGTGGCCGATCGTCGCGCTGGCGGGTCTGGAGGATGGATTGTTTCCGCTCGGTCGCTCGACGGAGCAGCCGGGCGGCGTCGAAGAGGAGCGACGATTGTGTTACGTGGGTCTCACGCGCGCGCGCGAAAGGCTGTATCTCTCATGGGCACGCACCCGGTATCGCAACGGCCGGCTGGAGCTGGCGGAGCCGTCTCGTTTTCTCGACGCGCTGCCGCCGCATGTCGTGGAGGAGCGGAGTACGACGCCCTCCTGGCGGCCGCTGCGGTCTTCGGGTGCGATGCCGCCACGGCCGTCGCGGCCGCGTGGCGCGGCGGCGCGGCGGCTGCCGCCGGACATCGGATTTCCCGACGAAGTGTCGCAGGACGCGCCGCGCTACGTCAAAGGTGAGCGCGTGCGTCACCGCAAGTTCGGCGGCGGGATCGTACGGGCGGTGTCGGGTGAA
>DATGVC010000111.1:0-5839 GCA_035300745.1 Gemmatimonadales bacterium
ATGCGGTCGAACGGCTCAAACGCGGTGAACGGTAGCGCCGCATGCGAACGACGGCATTGCTGACCGTCCTCGCTGCTGCGCCGACTTCTGCGCAAACGGTGCATCCGCGCACCTACGCCAACCCGATCGACATCGACTACCGCTACAACTTCGAGCAGCAGAACCAGGGCATCTCGTACCGCTCCGGCGCTGATCCGGTCATCGTCGTGCAGCGGGGCAAATGCTATCTCTTCGAGACGATCGGCGACGGCTACTGGGAGTCTCTCGACCTCGGCACGTGGCGCCACATCACGCCCTCGCGCTGGCCGCTCACCGACGTCGTGGCACCCGCCGTCCTGTCGGTGCGCGACACGATCTATCTGCTGCCGAGTACCACCAGCCCACTGCCGATCCTGATGCTCACCGAGCCGGCGAGCGGCCGCGTTGAGTTCTACAATCGGCTGCTGCCGTGGCTGCCGATGGCGCGCGGGCGCGAGGCGGACGTGCTTGCCAAGCCCGACTCCGTGCAACCGGGACCGTGGGATCCGCAGTTCTTCCACGATCCCGACACCGAGCGCTGGTTCCTTTATTGGAATTCGTCGAACGTGTATCCGCTGCACGCCATCGAGCTCGATAAGAGCAAGCATCTTGCATATGAAGGCACGCCCAAGTGGCTGTTCGGTCTCGACCCTGCGCGGCATGGCTGGGAGCGCTTCGGGCAGGACCATCGGGATTCGACGATCAAACCGTTCATCGAAGGCTCCTGGATGACGAAGCACGCCGGCCGCTACTACCTCCAGTACGGTGCGCCCGGCACCGAGTACAACGTCTACGCGACCGGCGTCTACACCGCCGACGATCCGCTCGGCCCGTTCACGTACGCGCCGTACAATCCGGTCGCGTACAAGCCGGCCGGATTCGTACAGGGGGCAGGACACGGCAACACCTTCCAGGATGTGTACGGGAATTGGTGGAACACCGGCACGCCGTGGATCGGCGTGAACTGGAATTTCGAGCGCCGCATCGGGCTGCATCCCGCCGGCTTTGATGCGGACGGGCAGATGTACGTCGACACGCGCTTCGGCGATTTCCCGCACTGGCTTCCGACGAAGCCAGGGCACTCGAGCGACGAGCTCTTTACGGGCTGGATGCTCTTGTCATACCGTAAGCCCGCAACCGCGTCGTCGGCACTCGACAGCTTCCCCCCGAGCCGGGTGACCGACGAGAATCCGCGCACGTTCTGGGTGGCGAAACACAATCGGCCCGGCGAGTGGCTCACGATCGACCTCGGCGGGACGTACGACGTCAAAGCGATCCAGGTGAATTACGCCGACTACAAGTCTGGTCTCTTCGGCAGCGACTCGAGTGTGGTCACGCAGTTCCGCCTGGAGGCGTCTCTGGACGGCCGCGACTGGGCGGTCGTGGGAGACCTCTCCGGCGAGCAGCGCGATCGTCCCAACGCGTACATCGAGATGGAGACGCCGGTGCGCGCGCGATTCGTGCGCTACGAGCACATCCACGTCGGCGCCGCGAACCTCGCAATCAGCGACATCCGCGTGTTTGGCCACCAATGGGGCGCCCGATCACGCCCCGCCACGCCCACCGGCCTCACGGCGCGGCGCGACCGCGATGCGCGCAATGCGGTCATCACGTGGCGGCCCGTGTCCGGGGCGGTGGGCTACAACGTGCGCTGGGGCATCGCGCCGGCGAAATTGTATCAGACCTACCAGCGCTTTGCCGACCAGGGGACGGCGCTCGAGCTGCGCGCTCTGACGGTAGGGCAGGGGTACTGGGTGGCGATCGAGAGCTTCGATGAAAGTGGCGTCTCGGTGCTCAGTCCGGCTGTGCCGATGCGGTAGGACGTGATCCTGACCACGAGGTTTTAATGCCATTCTTTATTCCCAGCTGGGCTCTCGGTGCTGCGGTCATCATGATCGCTATCCAGGTCGGACGCGCGATTTCTTGGAGAGCCCGGAACGCCGATCGTGGATCGCAAGCCTCCGAAAAACAGATCGACGAGCTGCGACAGAATCTCGAAGCGATGCAGCACCGGATCGCGGAGCTGGAGGAGCGCGTCGACTTCGCCGAGCGACTCTTGGCCAAGCAGCGCGATTCCGACCGGTTGGGCGGCGGCGCGGGATGAAGGGGCTGACGCTGGCGGCGCTACTTGCGGCCACCGCCTGCGCCCCCGCGATTCAATCGAGCGGGTTGCAGCCCGTCGTGACGGAGCGGCTCTACTTCGGCCGCAACGTCGCGCAGACGCTGGGCGTCACCGACTCCGCGTGGGCCGTGTTTGTCACCGATGTGGTCAGTGCTCAGTTGCCCAACGGATTCACATTCTGGGCCGCTACCGGAGAGTGGCGGGGGGCGGACGGCCAGTCGACTCACGAGCCGAGTTTCGTACTCGAAGTCGTGCATCCGGCGCGGTCGGCGGCAGCGGAAGCAGCGATCGCCGCGATCATCGCCGAGTATAAGCGCCGGTTCAGGCAGGAGTCTGTACTGCGGGTCGTTACCAATGGACGCGCCAGCTACTAAGGGTACCGCGCGAGATTGAGGCTCTTCAAATAGTCCGCAACAAGGTAGGCGGGCACGGCGAAAATGATCTTTCCGTTCGATTCGCGCTCACCACCGTACAGCATGGCGATCACTTTCCCCGCGCGATCGAAGATCGGACTCCCCGACGACCCCGGCGCTCCGTACGCGTCCACCTGGATGACCGCGGTCAGCGCCTTACTCACCGTGCCCACCGTGAGCGTCGGCTCGGCGATCGGCTGGCCGCCCTGCGCCTCCATCGGAAGGTCGAACCCCAGGGGATAGCCGAGGATCGCGACAGGATCGCCGCGCTCGAGACCCTCCCGGGTCCGGGCGAGTCCCGCGACCCGCGGCGTTCCGCCTTTGACGGACACGCGGAACACGCCGACGTCCGCTTCCGAAGACACGCCGACCAGCTCGCCGCGCCAGAACTGCGTGCTGCCGGAGAACACCACACCCAGCCGGCGCGGCGTTTTGGTGCCGTCTTCACCGACGAGGATGTGCTTGTTCGTGACCATCGTGCCCAGCGAATCGAACGCGAATGCGGTTCCGCTGAACCGTTCGCCATCGGTGTACTCGACCAGCACGATGGCGACTGCATCCTGGTTCTTGCGCGAGATCGCCCGGTAATCGACGCCGCCCACGGCGCCCGCCAGCGCGCGCTGCCGCCGCTCGGCGGCGTCCAGCTCGGTGCGGAGTCGAGCGACCGAGGAGGCGTCGCCTCCCGACGCGTCGAGCTCGCGCCGCAGCCGCGCCGTCTCGTCCTGTGATGTTTTCAGCGCGTCCCGTACGCCTTGCAGTTCGCTCTGAAAGTGCGAGGCCAGTGCCCGCGATTCGCGCATCAGGCTGTCGGCGCGGGCCTGCAGCTGTCGCAGCTCGTTCGCGCGCCGCCGGCCGTCCAACTGCATCCACGTGAACCCCGTCCCGACGATCAACAGGAGCAGGATGAGGACCTTGGTCGTGCGCCGCAGCTGCGCCGTCTGCCGCGCGACCTCCGCCCTGATGCGGACACCCGTACTTGCCCGCGGGGCGGAAGACCGTGGAGCCGCCTGAAACACTTCCCTCGGCGACGATGTCCGTTCTGCGAGTCCCTCCGCGGCGGCCGTCGCCGGGAGGTCGGCATCCGTTTCGATGACCGAGAACTCGAGTGCCGGCCCGTTTGTCCCGAACCCGATGACGTCGCCATCGCGCAGCAGCGTATCACCGGTCAGGCGCTGCCCGTTCACGAACGTCCCGTTGCGACTCCCCAGATCCTGCAAGACAAATCCTTCGGTCTTGCGCACGATCGCCGCGTGCCGTGACGAGACGTCGAGGTCGCGCTCGGCGTCGAAGCGCACGTCCGAGAGTGGATGGCGGCCAAGCCCGATGTAACCCTTGCGGAAGGCTTCGATCTGCCCCGCGCGGGCTCCGGAGAGAAACTTGAACTGTGCTTTCACTGATTCCGGGTGAGGTACCAGACGAGCAGGGCGGCGACGGCGAGGAGCGCCAACACGACCGTCCGCGTCTGTTTGCGAGTTTCCTTGTTGGGCAGCGGTGGCCGGCTGCCCTTGTAGACGGGGACCGGCTCCGTGCTGGTCTCGGTGTCGATCAGCGGATACACCTGATGGCCGACGTCTTCCGGCTGGCCGCCGCCCGAGAAGCGCAGGCCGTCGCCGTCGAAGCGCGCCGCGACGACGGTAATGTTGTCCGGCCCGCCGCGCTCGTTGGCGAGCGCGATCAGCTTGTCGCACGCCGCGGCCAGGTCGGGAGTCGTGCTCACGATCTGGGCAATCTCTTCCTTCTTGACCTGTCCCGAGAGTCCGTCCGAGCAGAGCACCAGCACGTCGCCGCGCCGCAGCTCCTGATGTGTGAGATCGACTTTGACTTTGGGATCCGGGCCAAGCGCCTGCAGGATGATGTTGCGGCGCTCGCTCTGCGCGGCTTCTTCCTCAGTCAGCTCGCCGGCTTCGACAAGGCGCTGCATCAGCGACTGATCTTTGGTGATCTGGTGCGCCTGGCCGCCACGAATCAGATACGCGCGACTGTCGCCGACCTGTGTGAGATAGAGGTGATCGTTGAGCACCCCCGCGGCCGTTGTCGTCGTGCCCATGCCGCGCACCTCGGGGTGTGCCTTCGCGTGGGCGTGAATGCTCGCGTTGGCGACTTCGACCGCTTCCTTGAGCCGGTACGCGAAGCGCTGCGGCGTCACTTCGTGCTCGGCATTCCACGTCTTGAGGAGGTGCGCGTAGATGGTGTCGGTCGCCATCTCGCTTGCCAACTCGCCGGCCGCCGCGCCGCCCATGCCGTCGGCCACGACCAGCAGCGTGCCGCGCGGGCCGATGTCATGCTGCCGCATATCCGGCAGCAGCGACGCCGTCTTGCGCGTCAGGTCCGCGACGAGGAAGCGATCCTCGTTGTGGTCGCGCGTGCGCCCCAGATCGGTCTTGCCGAAGACCTCGACGCGGATGGGCTTGTTGCGTCCAAACATGATTAAGGCCGTGCCAGATCTTGCACGAGCTGTTGGTAGGCGCGGCTCGTGGGCTGTAGGTTCGCGGCCTGTCGGGCCCACTGTAGCGCCGTCGCCTTGTGACCGCGCCGCGGCTCCCGGTCGTCCAAGGCCGCGAACGCGTTTGCGAGGATGTACGCGGCGAAGGCGGAATCAGTCGTGGCAATCCCCCGAGTGTTAAAGATGTGCTGCGCCGAGTCGCGCACGGTTGCTGGGGCGATCGTGCTTGCGTCGAGCTTCTCAATCAAATCTTCGAGCAACCTGTTGGCCTGAGCCGGATTTATGCGCGTCTCGGCGGGCGGCGCCACCGGTGGGGCACCAGGCACGGTGGCTCCGCCCCGTCGTGTCGCACCCCCCGTAGTTTGGGAAACGGGGAGCTGCTTCGCTGTATCGCGCGGCACGCGGCTGGTGTCCGCCCGGTTGGGGTTTGCGCGATTCCCGTTGCCGCCACTATTCAGCGCAATCCACGCCCCTCCGCCGGCCAGAATCACGACCACCCCGATCGCGGCTGGCATGAGCGACCGCCTCTTGCTAGGGGCTGAAGCGGCGGAGATCCGCTGAGTTGCTCCCGACGGAACAATGAGCTGGGTCTTTCCTTCTGTATCGCCCCTCGAGCGTGTGTGCGGCACCGCCGCGCTGCTCGGCTGACCGGTGATGGCGGCAACGTCGGCCGCGAACTTCGAGACAGTCTGGTAGCGCTTGATCGGCGTGCACGCGAGCGCGGTATCGAGCACCGCCTGCAACCCTGCGGGGAACGACAGATCCGGCCGCGCTTCGGCGAGCTTTGTGGGCTCGTCGGTCAGCCGCTTGATCATCGTCTCCTGCACGCTGGTGGCCTCGAAC
>DATGVC010000112.1:0-12212 GCA_035300745.1 Gemmatimonadales bacterium
GCACGCCGACATTCCGGCACCGTCGTAGCCCGCCCCGGCGATCGCGATCGGCGGCAGCCGGCTCAACCGGCGGCGCACCTCGGCAACATGCTCTCGATGCTGCGCAGGATAGCGCGGCAGGCCGCGCGTCCAGTAGAACGCACGTGACCAGAGTGGCTCGCCGCGAATGTCCAGAATCGCGGCGAGCTGTGCGTGCGCAGCCTTCGCAGGATCGTCGTCTCCCAGAGCGAGATACGCGCGCAGGAGAACGTGGTCATCGGGGGCCCGGCCGGGGAATTTCTGAGACGCGTAGGTGCAGGCGCGCATTTGTAGAGGCGTAGCGTGCTCAGCCCCGACCGATTTCGGATCGACGACGAACCCTGCACCTTCGAGCCGTCTCTGCACCTGCTTGGCCCGATACGCAAGCGACACGGTGATGCTGGATGCGTAAACGACGCTCGCGAGGGCACGGGCATGGGTGACACCAACCATCTCCAGAAGCCGGCCAGCTGCGTACACGGGAAGAGCGAGGACGACGGCATCGGCCTTGTGCGCGGAACCGCCCGTGACCGCCAGCCGCCAGCCTCTGCCGCCGGGCGTCAGGCCGGCCACACCTTGCGCAAAGCGCACGACCCCGCCGAGCTCCTGGCAGAGTGCCAGCACTGGCTCGCTCATGCCGCGCGCGAAGCTCCGAAATCCAGCAGCGACCTCCGCACTCGCCGCGTCGATGCCCAGCAACGCCGCCGCTCGACCCTCCTCGATCGGAGTGAGTTCTTTACCAGCCCAGACCGATGTCCCGCGGGCCTGCTGATTCACGACCTGGTCCCTGATCCCCAACTCCTCAGCGAGCGCGGGCAGCTCCGGTTCGCCCGCCAGGAAGCCGTCGGGTCCGCCTTCGACGATGAATCCCTGCATCTGTTCCGTCACGACCACACCGCCCGCGCGACGCTCGCTCTCGAGCACCGTGACGTCGCAGCCGCCCGCCTGGGTCAGCTCCCAGGCCGCAGCGAGCCCAGCGATGCCCGCGCCGACCACCACGACCCTCACAGCCACCCTCGCTCTGCAGCGGCAATGCGAACGACGTCTGCGACAGCGCCCACGAGGCCAGGGTCGTCGTTGAGCGACGCGGTGCGTTCGAGCTGAACGCCGAGCCGCTTGGCGAGGGCCTGGTACTCGACGTCGATGTCGTACAGGATCTCGACGTGATCGCAGACGAACCCAATCGGCACGAGGAGGATCGCGTTGTGGCCGGCGCGCGAAAGCTCTATCACAACGTCCCCGGCGTCAGGGCGCAGCCAGGGCTCCGGCGTGGCGCCGGCGCTTTGGTATGCGACACGCCAGCTCGATAGGTGCAGCCGGCGGGCGACGGCGGTCGCACTGGCGTTGAGCTCGTCGGGATATGTATCGCCCGCTGCAAGAATTCGTTGGGGGAGGCTGTGCGCGGTAAAAACAACGTGCACCGCCGAGGGCCTTGGGAATCGTTGTAGTGCCTGGGTAACGCGATCGGCGACAGTGTCGAGGAAGCGCGTGTTCTTCCACCAGCTCCGCACGAGCGCCGTGTCGAGGTTCTGATCTGTGTGTGTCGCCTCGAGAAGTTTTTTCTCATACTCCCCGACGGACATGCTGGAGTAATGCGGGGCCATGACGATGCCGACGACGCGCCGGTGGCCGGCCCGCCGGATGTCGTCCACCGCCTCCTTGATGTATGGATGCCAATGACGCATGCCGACGTAGGTGCGAAATCTGCTTCCTAGAACACGGCCCACCGCCGACGCCTGCGCGCGCGTCAACTCGAGAATCGGTGAGCGGCCGCCGATGCGCGCGTAACGCTTGCGGATCTCCTCGACGAGCTGAGGCTTGGTCGGCCGGCCGCCGCGGACGTCCAGCAGGTAGGGCTCGACCTCGTCGATGTTGCCGGGCCCGCCGTAGGCCATCACCAGCACGGCAAGCCGGGGGGGAGGGGGCTGGGGGGGCTCAGCCGCCATGCACGAGATCCACGACAGCCCGCACTGCGGCGACGTCGGTCTCCGGCAACACGCCGTGACCGAGATTGAAAATGTGGCCCGGACGTCCTCCGGCGCGGGCGAGGACGTCGCGGACCTGACGAGTACGCTCTGCGGCGGGGGCGAGCAGCGCCGCGGGGTCGAGATTGCCCTGGATCGCGCGATCTCCGACGCGGGCCCAGGCGGCGTCCAGTGGAATGCGCCAATCGACGCTGATGACGTCCCCGCCTGCTGCGGCAAAATCCTCGAGAAAAGTGGCCGTGCCGGTGCCGAAGTGAATGAGCGGAACCTTCGCAGTATCCGCGAGCGCCAGCGCCTTCCGGCTATGCGGCTGCACATAGGTGCGATAGTCGTCCGGCGAGAGACACCCGACCCAGCTGTCGAACAGCTGCAACGCCTGCGCGCCGGCACGCGCTTGCGCTGCCAGATATTGGCCAACGAGGTCCGCCAGTTTGTCCAATAACAGGTGCCAGGCGTCGGGGGCCTGGTACATCAAGCGTTTTGTCTTGGTGAACGTCCGGCTACCACCACCCTCGATCGCGTAGCTCGCGAGCGTGAACGGCGCACCGGCGAAACCGATGAGCGGCACGTCCGCCGGGAGCGCGCGACGCGCAAGCCGGATCGCGTCCATCACAAACCCAAGCTCAGCGTCGACGTTGAGCGAGGGCAGACGCTCGACATCCGCCGCGTCGCGAATCGGCCGATCGAGGTGTGGGCCCTCGCCCGCCGTGAAGCTCAAACCGAGACGGAGCGGCTCGAAGGGCAGCAGGATGTCGGCGAAGACAATCGCGGCGTCCACGCCCAGGCGCTCGACCGGCTGCAGTGTTACCGCGGCGGCGAGCTCGGGATTATGACAGAGATCGAGGATCGAATGGCGTTGGCGGAGCTTGCGGTACTGCGGCATGTACCGTCCCGCCTGCCGCATGAACCAGACGGGAGTGACGTCGGTGCGCTCCCGACGGCACGCTTTAAGAAACCGCAGGCTGCGGGGCCTCGTGAGCGATGAGAATGGTATCGCCGTCCAGTTTCACCTGGTACGTCGCGATGGGATGGACCGGCGGACCGCCGAGGACCCGGCCGGTCTCGAGCGAGAACACGCCCTCGTGCCAGGGGCAGGTCACGGTGCAGCGGGCGCCGTCCACCGTGCCCTCCGACAGGCTGGCGCGAGCGTGCGTGCAGCGGTTCGCCACCGCGTACACTGTGCCTTTCACATTGAAGAGCGCAACGGCCTCGTTGGCTGCGTACACCCGTTTCGCGCGACCGGGAGGCAGCTCCGACAGGGTTGCGACGGGGGTGAAGCCGTCGGCGCGTGGCGGACGACGAGCCACTGCGTTCGCCGCACTGGCCCCGCCCAGGGTGTCGAGCATGTCCCAGAGCGACATCTGCACGCAGGTGAACGTGGGCGTATCGCGGAGCGTGTAGGACGAGGCCTCGGTCTCGCGCAGCTCCATCACGAGGTCGAGAAACTCGGCCGGATTGTCGCCCTCGAACGCGACGATGAATTCCTGATCGTCGAGTCCATACGAGTACGTCGTGTTCAAGCGAATCGTCGGGTACTTGCGGCCGATGCGGACGTGCTCGTCCATCATCCGCTGGCGCTCCGGCTTGGGCTGCGCGTACCAGGCCCGCGTTTTGATGAAGGGATACACGAAGAGGTACTTCGCCGCACTCGGTTGGATGACGAGCCGCTGCTCGTGGCCCGAATCGGCGGGGGCCGGGAACTCGTAAATCGAGCGTCGCGTCATCGCGAGATAGCTGTATGGAATCGCGAGATAGGCGCCCAGGTCGGTGCGGTTGAGCGCCGTCTGCAGCTCGACGAGCGCGTCGAGATCCTCGGCGACCTGCCACAGCAGAAAGTCGGTGTCACCGCGAACGCCGACCAGGCCGTACGGACGCAGCAACAGGCGTCCGTGGTAGCGCTCCAGGGTCTCGCCGAACTCGATTTTGGCAGAGGCCTGACGCTCCGCGGTCAGCCTGCGCCAGGCGGGATCCAACTTATAGAAGGCGTAACGAACGACTTGCCGTTTTTCCGACGGGGGGGCAGCCATGTGCGGGAATCTAACGCGGGTGTTTGCTCCCTGCTCTCTGGTCCCGCCGATATGCACTGACCACGAGATAGGTCAGCCAGCTGAAGACCCCTAAGGGGAGCGCCACCAACACCAGCGAGCTCAAGAAGTAGATCAGATCGATGTGCTGATTCATCGGCCGATGAAGCGCCGCAGGTGACGCAGGTAATACGTGAGGCCAGCACCGAGTCCCGCAAACCCGATGCCCAGCACCATGTCCCCGCGCCACAGGGACCAGATAGCGAAGCCCGCGCAGAAAACGATGCCGGTGGTGATCAGGACGCGATGAAAGGGAATCATTGGATCGCTATGCCGCCACCTTGTCGAGCACCATCAGCGTCAACAGCGCCGGCAGGTAAAGGATGGAGACGAAAAAGAGGCGCCAGGCGCGCGCTGGTGTCGCGGCCACGAGGAGCCCGGTGCCTGCGGCCACGTACCCGAGGCCCAGAGCGAGAGCGCCGAAGAAGTACCATGCGCCCGTGACGCCGAGCAGCGTGGGCAGGAGACTGATCGGCAGCAGTGCCATGGCATACAGCAACGCCATGCGGCCCGTGTCCCGACCGTCGACGTCGGCGACGCTGAGCATCCGCAAGCCGCCCGCGCGATAATCGTCACGGTACAGCCAGGCGAGCGCGAGGAAATGGGGCAGCTGCCACAAGAACAGAATCCAAAACAGCGCGGCGACTGCGGCGCCGAGGCTGCCGCCGGCCGCGGTCCAGCCCCCGACGATCGGCAGCGCGCCCGGCACGGCGCCAACCAGGGTGTTGAGCGACGTCTTCCGCTTCAATGGTGTGTACAGCAACACGTAGCTCGCGAACGTCAGCGCTGCGAGCGCGGCGGTGATCAGATTGACCGTGACGCCCAGATACAGGACACCGCCCCCGGTGATCGCGGACGCAAACCAGATCGCCGCGCTCGCCGTGAGACGCCCCGAGGGGAGCGGGCGCCCGCGCGTCCGCGCCATGCGGGCATCGACGTCGCGCTCGCGAATCTGATTCCACGCGTTGGTGCCGCCGGCGACGAGCGCCGTGCCGATCAGCGTGTTGGCGAGCAGCAGCAGGTGCACGTGATCGCGCGCGCCGAGGTAGAACCCCGCGGCAGCGGTGAGGAGCACCAGCCACGTGATGCGCGGCTTGGTGAGCTCGAGCAGCGACCCGGCTAGAATACTTTCTCCATGATGACCGTGGTCACGAGGATCGCGGCGAGCGGCAAGGGCACAATGAAGATCAGCCGCAGTCGCCAACGCTCGAACTTGAGATGCATGAAGAACATCGCGACGAGCAGCGCCTTCCAGATCGCCAGAATGAGCAACAGGATCAGCTTCAGGTTGCGCGCCACCGGGAGCTCGAACGCCAACAACACCTCGGCGATCGTCATCACGAACAGGTACAGCCAGATCAGCATGTAATTCGGCCGAACGTGCGTGGTCGGAGAAGGCGTGGTCATAGCGCGCTGGGCCTCAGATCAGGTAGACGATCGTGAACAGGATGATCCATACCAGGTCGACAAAGTGCCAGTACAACCCGATGACCTCGATGCCGCGATAGTCCTGCGGCGAGTACTTCTCCGGCAGGACCTTGGTGAAATAGAGATACAGCATGCTGATCACGCCGCACGTCACGTGGAAGCCGTGGAAGCCCGTCATCGTGAAGAACGTCGAGCCGTACATCCCCGCCACGCCCGCGCCGTACTTTACCGGATCCGCGAGGGCGTGCTCGGCCAGGAGCGATCCTTCGCGATAGCCCGACGGCGTGAATCCCTCGCCGACCAGCTTGATGTACTCGACCAGCTGCACGCTGACGAAGCCGGCGCCGCAGATGATCGTGATCAACAGCCAGAACTTGAGGCCGCCGTCCTGCAAGCGTTTCCCCGGCACTTTGCGGAGGAAATACTTCTTGCCGTCGGCGATCGCGGCATACGCCTTGACCATCGAGACGGACGAACAGATCAGCAGGAACGTGTTAAGCCCGGTGAGCGGCACGTTCAGCACCGCGCCCGGCTGCGCCCACTGCGACGCCATGCCGAAGCGCAGCACGATGTACGAGCCGATCAGCGCCGTGAAGAACATGACGTCGCTGGCGAGGAAGACCCACATCCCCAGCTTGTTGCTGTAAACGCCCGCGCCCGGCTCGGCCGGGGACGGTGGCCGCATCACGTCCGTCATCGTCGAGGTCTGCACGCTAGTGTCCTCCAGCCGGGAGAGGAGCCGGTACCGGATCTCGGTCGGTGGGCAGCTTCGTGTACTGCGGCAGGTAGTCCTTGTCGCCGGCTTCCGGCGCGCTGAACTCGTACGGGCCGCGGTACACGTTCGGCGTGCGGTCCCAGTTGCCGTGCGGCGCGGGGTTCGGCAGCGACCACTCCATCCCGTTGTCCTCCCACGGATTCATCGGCGCCTTTTTGCCGAACTTGAGACTCCACAGGAAATTGAACGCGAACAGGAACTGCACGGCGAACAGCGCGAATGCGGCGTAGGAAATGAACACGTTGAGCGGCTGCTGCGGCTTCAGGAAGGTGTAGATCGTGGGATCGTAGATGCGCCGCATCTGGCCGCCCATCCCGATGATGTGCATCGGGAAGAACGTCAGATTGTAGAAGACGAACGTCAGCCAGAAGTGGACCTTGCCGATCCTCTCGCTCATCATCCGGCCGAACATCTTGGGATACCAGTACGTGATCGCCGCGAACAGCGCGAACAATGACCCACCGAACAGCACATAGTGGATGTGCGCCACGATGAACTGCGTGTCGTGCAGCGGAATGTCGACCGGCGTCGCCGCCATGAAAATGCCGGACAAGCCGCCGATCGTGAACATCGACACGAAGCCGATCGCGTTCAGCATCGGCACATGGAAGCGCAGGTTCCCGCGCCACATCGTGCCCAGCCAGTTGAACACCTTGATCGCCGACGGCACCGCGATGAGCAGCGTGGAGACCATGAACGTCGACCCGAGGGTCGGGTTCATGCCGCTCATGAACATGTGGTGACCCCAAACGATCCAGCCGAGGAACGCGATCCCGATGATCGCGAACACCATCGAGTGATAGCCGAAGATCGGCTTGCGGCTGCCGTTGGCGATGATGTCGGAGACCATACCCATCGCCGGCAGGATGAGGATGTAGACCTCGGGATGCCCGAAGAACCAGAACAGGTGCTGCCACAACAGCGCCTGGCCACCCGCCACCGGATCGAAGAAGTGTGTGCCGAGGACGTTGTCGAACAACAGCATGATCGCCGCGCCCTGGAGCACGGGCAGCGCGAGCACGCCGAGGATTGCCGTGATGAAGAGCGCCCAAACGGAGAGCGGCATGCGGAACCACGTCATGCCCGGCGCGCGGTGGTTGATCACCGTCGTGATGTAGTTCAGCGAGCCCAGCACCGACGAGAGTCCCAGCACCACGATCGACACGCACCAGAGCATCTGGCCGACCGTCACGCCCGAGAGATCGGGCCGGGCCGCCAGCGGCGCGTAGTTCGTCCAGCCTGACCGAATCGGCCCGTTCGGCACGAAGAAGCTCGCGGTCATGATGAGACCGGCGAGCAGGGCCAGCCAGAACGACGCCATGTTGATGCGCGGGAACGCCATGTCGTGCGCGCCGATCTTGAGCGGAATCAGGAAATTGGCGTACACGCCGACGAGCAGCGGCATGATGGCGAAGAACACCATGAACGTGCCGTGCATCGACACGAGCTGCACATAGTACTCGGGCAGAATCACGCGATTGACGGCCATCGTCTCGGGCAGAATCCCGCCGCCCGGCATCGGGGTGCCGGGAAATCCGAGCTGCCAGCGGATCTGCATCGCCAGGAGCCCGCCCACCAGCAGGAAGAACAGGCTGACGAACAGGAACTGGATGCCGATGATCTTGTGGTCGGTCGAGAAGATGTATTTGCGCCAGAAGCTCATCGGCGCGTGCTGCGCATCCCCATGCGCTTCGGGTCTCGCGTGCGCGACGCTCGTCATTCGGTCCCTCCGGCGGCTTGTTGGGCGACCCACGCCTTGTACTCGTCGGGCGTGTGCACGAAGACACGTGCGCGCATCTTGTAATGCCCCATCCCGCACAGCTCAGCGCAGCCGAGCTCGAACTCACCCGTCTTCGTCGCCTGGAACCACGCGGTGATGTGCATCCCCGGCACCGCGTCCTGCTTCAAGCGCCACTCGGGCACGAAGAACGAGTGAATCACGTCCTCGGAGGTGAGCTCGACCGCGACTGGCTGGTTGACGATCACGTGCAGCTGGTTCCGGACGGTGAAATCGTCGGCGGTGCCGAGCTTGCCATCCGGGCCGGGATATGTCACCTGCCACTCGAATTGTTTGGCATGCACGCCCAGGTGATAGGCGTTCGGCGGGACGCTTTTCTTATCCTTGATCAGCACCCAGTAGTGGTTGCTGATCAGTCCGAGCGCCACCATCGTCACGGCGGGGATCGCCGTCCAGATCACTTCCGCGCGCGTCGAGCCGTGCGTGTAGAACGCCTTCCGCCCGGGACGCCCGCGGTAGCGGATCACGAACGTCACCAGCCCGACCTCCACGACCACCAACGCGATTCCCGTGATGATGAGAATCGCCAAAAAGAGCGTGTCGATCGGACCGGCGAACGTCGAGCCTGCGTCGGGAAGCCACCAACGCATCGAGCTCTCCTCGCGCTAGTGCGCGGCGAAGGTGAAGTTGGCCGTCTTGCTCTCGGTTCCCGCGATCGTCACCGTCGCGGTCTGCGTGCCGAATTTCTCGTGCCAGGCCTCGATCGTGTACGTCCCGGGCGGCAGGCCTTTGATCGAGAAGCTCCCGTCGGGCCCCGTCGCCGCGAAGAACGGATCGGGCCGCACGCCGAGGTAGGCGTGCATCCAGCCGTGCACGTTGCACTCCAGATTGACCATCACCTCAGGCGCCGCAAACGTGCGCGTCGTCTTCATGCCGGCGGTCGGCTGGCTTACGTTGAACGGCCGGTTGGCCTTGGCGATGGCTTTGATGTTGTGGAGAACGGGATCGGAGTTCTGAATTTCGAGCCCCTGTCCCACCATGATCCCGAAGACGTGCGGGTGATAGCGGCAGCCGTTCTGGTCCAGCACCACGGGCGTTGCCGGCGCGGGGAATGTCTGACCCGCGGGCACGCCGGACTTCACGTAGACGAAGACGTTGGCAAGTGCGTTGGCCGGACCGGCCACGACGTTCTCTTCGGTCGGTGTCGTCGGGTACTTCGCCTTACACGCCGCTTCTTCGCTCATGTCGATCGCCGGATTGCGTGGCGCCGTCCCGGTGAACTTGATCTTGCCGGTGATCGTCCCACCGGCCGCTGACACGTCGGACGATCCGGCCGGAGCGGGCGCGGTGAGCGGTGACGAGGGTGGAGCTGCCTGCACGTTGCTCTGACTGCCCTTACTGCACACGGTGAGCAGGAACATCCCACCCACCACGCTGAAAATTCTGCCGTTCATTGCTGCCTCCCCCTCCGGTATGAAGTCTTCTGCTGCGCGCGCCACACGACGAGCATGCCCAACCCCAGGGTGAGCAGCATCGCGAGCACCGGCGAGATGAACACCCGGGCCGGCACTGGTTCGTCGAGAGCGAGGAAGTACCACGTACTGATGGCCATGCGCGTGCCGTGCTCTCCGTTGGACCCATCCGAGGCGAAGAACGCCACCGGGATGGCACAGCCGGTCCGGAACGGAAGCTGGCTGGCTGTATCCGCCGAAGCAAGTGCGCGCGTGAAGACGAGCCGCCACTGTCCGTGGTCGTAAACCGCCTGGGCTCCTGGCCCGGCGCCGGACAGCGGATCGAACCGATCGATCCCGCGAGCAAGGCCGGCGACCGCAGCGCTCCGCGCGCTACTCGACCAGCGCCACTGATACACCGGCGCACTGGAGCTGCCCATCAGGAAATAGGGCCGCTCCATCCCTGAAGGGATGGAGATTGGGAACTGCACGACCAGCTGGTCCGGCCAGGCCGCCGGCTGCTCCCGCGTCGAATCGTCACTCTCGAGCGTGGCCCAAACGCGACCCACGTGCCCCAGCCAGGCGGTGTCGGGGCTTGCCGAACGGTCGTCCCACACCACTCGCAGCGCGATCGAGTCCGCGGTATGCACCGCCTTCACCCACACGCCGGAAACGGCCGGCGCGAACCAGCGCTCCTTGTGGACGATCTGGCCCACGAGGGGGAACCAGTACAGATCCACGGATGTCCAGGCCGAATCGTCCGGCGCATGCGGCAACACCTTCGTCAGCGGTGCGTGGATGACGTCTCGCACCATTGGCGCTTCTTTGGGCGACAGGCTGCGGACGTACTGCGCGACGCGCCACAGCTGCTCGTCAGTGAGAAACTTGTTCTCCAAGAGGTCGCTGAACGACGGCATCGGCGTGCCGTCGAGCCCCGTACGCAAGCGGTGATAGATGTCTTCCACGCTACCGCCGCCGTTGAACCGCCAGTTCTCGTGCAGATTGGCGGCGAAGATCGGGTGCTGCGCGTCGTCCTTGAGCGTGGGCGCCGACGGACCGTCCCCGCGCCCCTGATCACCGTGGCACTTGCGGCAGCCGATCGAGTCGTAGAACTGTCGCCCCACGCGCAACGCTTCGGCGCCGCTCCCGCCTCCGGGTGCACTCCCGAATGTGATGGGCTGGGGCCGCTGGGTGGTATCGGCAAAGAACGTCGAGAATGTCTTGATGTACGCCAGCACGGCGCGGCGCTGGCGGTCGGAGAGGCGTGATTTCCAGCCCGGCATCGCGGTGCCCGCCAGTCCTTCATCTATAGCGCGAAGCAGATCGGCATCGGTCGGCAGTTGTCCGCTCGGCGTCGAGCGAATCTGATAGAGCGCGCCGGTAAAATCGCGCGGCGTCGGGATCATGTGACGCGCGCCCTCACCGTCGCCTTTGCCGTCCACGCCGTGGCAACCAGCGCACCATTTCCGGTACACGTCTTTTCCCGCTGATGTGTCCTGGGGGAAGGGGGACGCGGGAAGGGGGACGGGTAAGGCAGACACGAACACGAAGAGTGCTGCGATCGCAACGCTCGCGCGCATTACCCTTCCCCCTTCCCCCGTCCCCCGTCCCCTCATTTCGCGGTGACCTCCCACGTCCGTGGCTTCCATCCCGTTTGATCATAAAGGAAGAGCACCACCGACCAGATCTCGTCTTCCGTCAGGAACTCTTCCCACGCCGGCATCGCCGAGTTCCACGGCGTTCCCTCGCGTGGCAGCCCGGGCCCGCCCTTGGCGACACGCCAGAAGACGAAGCTCTCGGTGAGCTGCGCGATCGTGCCGTTGTCCTGGAAGTTGGCCGGCAGGGGATTGAGTCCCGAGGCGAAGTGACCCTGGCCGTCCAGATGGTCGCCGTGGCAGGGCACGCAGTTCTGATAGTAGACGCGACGCCCGACCGCGAGGTGCGCCGCCATGTCACCAGAACGACGCAGCGGATTGTCGAGACCCACGAGCGCGATCGTCTTGCCGCGGAACGTGATCTGAGACGGCGGTGCCGGATGTATCGAGCGCAAGTTCGGCGGCGCCGCGACGCTGGCTCTCACCTGGCTGTAGGTGAAGCAGCCGACGACCAGCGTGACGGCCGCCAGCAGGCCCGTACGAACGACCCTGAGGCGTGGCTGGATGAGCACTTCGTGCAGCGGCTCCTTGAACGTCGTCCAGCGCGTCTCTTCGTCGCTCACCCAGATCAGGATGCCGACGAGCACGGTGGCCATGTACTGCAGCACGACGCTGCTCGGCACCATCGCGCTGCCGGGCAGCATCGGGATCACGAACACGATGATGAGATAGGCGAGCGCCAGCAGGCCGACCGCCTGCCAGAACGGATGGCGCAGGTAGGCTCTCATTTGCGGCTCGCCAGGAATTGCACCAGCGCTTCGAGCTGCGCGCCGCTCAACTGATTGCCAAACATCTTCGGCATCACACCGACGAATTTCTCGTACCCTTTCGCGACCCTGGTATCGGGCCGCAGGATGCACTCGCGTATCAGTGCGGATGAGAGACGCGAACCGACATGCGTGAGATTCGGCCCGATGGCGCCGCCTTCGTTGCCGACCTTGTGGCAGCCGGTACAGCCGGCGCCGCGGATGATCGTCATGGGGTCGGTGCTGCCGCCGGCGATACCAGGACCTGAGCTACTCGCTGCGGGCGACGCCGGCGCATTCGCCGGTGGAATGTCCGACGCGGTCACATCTAC
>DATGVC010000113.1:0-2374 GCA_035300745.1 Gemmatimonadales bacterium
ACCTCGCCGCGTGACGTGGCGTTCGCGATCCTCGACGGCATTGAGGCCGGGCAGGAGGACATCTTCCCGGACCCATTCGCGGTGGATTTTGGCCGACAGTTCGGGTCCTCGCCGAAGGCCTCGGAACGGCAGATCGCCGCAATGGCCGCTGCGATGCGATCGGGCTCCGCGGCGTGAGCGAGCGTCCTTTTGCCCGGACAGTTGAAGGAGTTCGGTGCGTCTGATACCAGCCGTAGTGTTCCAAACCCTACTCGTCAAACCATGAAAGTCGAGAATATCATGAATGATAAAAATCTCACCAGTACCTTTACGGTAGACCAAACTCCGGAAGAAGCCTTCGCTGCCATCAATAACGTTCGTGGATGGTGGTCAGGAGAAATTGAAGGTAGCACCGACAAACTCGGTGATGAGTTTACGTATCGGTACCAAGACGTCCATTATTCAAAACAGAAGATAACAGAGATGATTCCTGGCAAAAAAGTCGTTTGGCTTGTTTTAGACAGCTACCTTAATTTCATTGAAGACAAAAGCGAGTGGAACGGCACAAAAATTACTTTTGAAATCGCTAAAGAGGGTGACAAAACCGAGGTCCACTTCACCCACGTGGGCTTAGTTCCTGACCATGAATGTTATGGCGCCTGCTCAAACGCGTGGGGCACTTATATTAACGGTAGTTTGCGGAGCTTGATTACTACCGGTAAAGGGCAGCCCAACCCGAAAGAAAAAGGGGAACGGCGTTCGCCGCAGTCGAAGGGCTGACCCGCGACCTGTCCGCCGCCGACTTAGTCAATCGGCAGAGGAGCGGGGAATAACAAGGTCGTGGTGAATCCCGGCACGGGCGGGGTCATCCAACGACGAGCTCGCCCGCGACCGAAGGACTGCACCTTGCCTGCTGCCGCAAGCGAGTCGAGCGCCCGTTGCACCGTGCGCTGGCTCGTTCCAAGCGCAAGCGCAAGGGCCGAGCTCGACCACGACTCACCGTCGGCGAGGAAGGCGAGCACCGCCGCATGCTCCTCTTCGACGGGCCGCGCCAGCACGACGACCTCGCGTGCGCGGCGCGGCGCCAGCGCAAAACCTCGCTTCGTCGCGCTCACGTCGGCCAGCGCCCGCACCACCGTGCGAAGCCGCCCTACTTCGACTCGCAACCGCACGCGATGCGATTCATTGGCGAGCTTCGATCCGAACGCGCGCGCGACGAGCGTGTCCCTCGGTACGTCTCCCGGCCACGCTTCGCCCAGCGCGCGTGCGAGCGCGAACAACACCGGACGCTTTGCGAGCGAGACCACCTTGCTTTCGTCACGCACGACATGACGGCAAGCGTCCACCACGAATGCTTTCGACGCCAGCAACGCTTCGACCTCCTCGAGCAGGAGGAGTCGCTCCTCGCCATTCGCAATCAGGCGCGCAGCGGGCGTGTTCAGGACGAGGAATGCGCTTTCGACCTCCGCCGTCAACGCAGGGATACCTGCGTGGCGCGCTGCGCGCTCGGCCCGACCGAGTGCAGCGCGCGCCGCCTTCGTCCGGAGGCGCCGGATCGCGATCCCCGCGACCACCAGCTCATGGGCGGTCCTCGACGCGGGAGGGAAGGGCGCGGGGTCGAGCTCGGCGAGCGTACGCTCGGCCTCGTCGATGCGCCCGATCAGGAGGAGGCGCCGGACCTCGAGATACCGCGCATGCGCGGCGTTTACCCGGTCGCCGTGCTCTTCGAGCGTCGCCCGCGCCGCGTCGAGCGCCTTCGCAGCCCAGCCCAAGTCGCGCGAGACGAGCGCGATCTCGGCCTCGGCGACGACGCACCTCGCGCGGGCCACGGCCTCTTTCGGACCGAAGGCACGCGCAGCGCTTCTCAGGAGAGCCTTCGCCCGAACGAGATCGCCGAGCTGGGCCATCGCGATGCCGCGAAGCGCGAGAGCAGGCGCGTCGTCGCGCAGGGCGACCCGCTTCAATGCGCCGAGCGGATCACCCGCTGCGAGTGCACGCGCCGCGGCAGTGATCATCGAGTCCATCGGAATCCCGTCACACTTGTAACTCCCATCGTTCGATGCCCGGCGCTAATTCTCTCTCGTGACCCACAACCCAACAAGAAAGGAAGAAACGATGAAGCACATCACCGGGACACGTAAAGAGTGGCTCGCAGCGCGGCTCGAGCTGCTCGAGGCGGAGAAGGAGCTAATACGGCGCAGCGACGAGCTGGCGCGGCGGCGGCAGGAGCTGCCGTGGGTTCGGATCGACAAGGAGTATCGATTCGAGACCGACGAGGGGAGCGCCTCGCTGGCAGACCTCTTCCGAGGGCGCTCGCAGCTCCTCGTCTACCACTTCATGTTCGGGCCCGACTACACGGCGGGGTGTCCGTCCTGCTCGGCGATCGCGGACGGGT
>DATGVC010000114.1:0-3858 GCA_035300745.1 Gemmatimonadales bacterium
TGGCGTACACCTCATTCATTTGCGCGAAATCGGCCATGTCCGCCAGATACACGGTCGTCTTCACGACGCTCGCGAGCGTCGTTCCAGCCGCGGACAGCACCGCCCGCAGATTCGCGATTACCTGCTCCGTCTGCTCCGCCGTCGTGCGGCCGACGAGATCGCCGCTCTTGGGATCGAGCGCGACTTGTCCGGCGGTGAACACGAGGCGGTCCAACGCGATGGCCTGGCTGTAGGGACCAATCGCTTTGGGGGCGGCATCGGTGGCGATGATACGCATCAGAACAGTCCCTCGATCGTGCCGTCAGGAAGGAGCCGAATCCGCTCGGCGGCGGGACTCTTGCCAAGTCCGGGCATCGTCAGGATGTCGCCCGCCAGCGCGACGACGAAGCCGGCGCCAGCGGACGGGAGAATGTCGCGCACGTGCAGCGTGAATCCTGTGGGGGCGCCCAGCTGGGTGGCGTCGTCGGAGAACGAGAACTGCGTCTTCGCCATACAGACGGGCGTCTCGCCGAGGCCGAGCTTCGGCAACAGTTCGAGCGCGCGCTCGGCGGCCGGCGCGAATCCCACACCCGCCGCCCCGTAGATCTCGCGCGCGATCGTCTCGATTTTTTCACGAATCGGGCGGCGCTCGTCGTACAGCGGCTTGAACGCCGCCGTGCCGGTCTTGAGCAGACCAAGCAACGACTCGGCCACCGCGACACCGCCTTCCCCGCCCCTCTCCCAGACATCGCAGCGAACCACCTCGACACCCTCGGCCGCACCCACCGCGCGGACGGCCTCGACCTCTTCATCCGAATCGGTAATGAATCGGTTGAGCGCGACCATCGCCGGGAGGCCGAACTTTTTCATATTGCGGATATGGCGCCGCAGGTTCTCGGCACCCCGCTGCACCGCGGCGGGGTCAGTCGCGGCCAGTCGATCCTTCTTGACACCGCCGTGCATCTTGAGGGCTCGCACCGTGGCGACGATGATCGCCGCTTCCGGCTTGAGCCCGGCAAACCGGCATTTGATGTCCAAGAACTTCTCGGCGCCGAGGTCAGCCCCGAAGCCCGCCTCCGTCAGTACGATGTCCGCGAGGGTGAGTCCGAGCTTCGTCGCCACGACCGAGTTGCAGCCATGGGCGATGTTCCCGAACGGGCCGCAGTGCACGAGCGCGGGGCCACCCTCCAGCGTCTGGACGAGGTTCGGGTTGATCGCGTCCTTCAGCAGCAGCGTCATGGCGCCCTGCGCCTTGAGATCGCTGGCGCGGACGGCGGTCTTATCTCCCCGTAACCCGACGATGATGCGTGCCAGCCGCGACTCGAGATCCTCCAGCCCGGTCGCGAGGGCGAGAATCGCCATGATTTCCGAGCCGGGGGCGATTACGAAGCGCTCCTCTCGCATCGGACCGCCACTCACACCGCCGAGCCCGACGATGATGTTGCGCAGCGCCCGGTCGTTCATGTCGATCGTGCGCGGCCAGGTTACGCGGCGCACGTCAATGCCGAGGGCGTTGCCGTGATGGAGATGCGCGTCGAGCATCGCGGACAGCAGGTTGTGCGCGCTCGCAATCGCGTGGAAATCGCCGGTGAAGTGCAGGTTGATGTCGTCCATCGGCACGACCTGGGCATATCCGCCGCCCGCCGCGCCTCCCTTCACTCCGAACACTGGACCAAGCGACGGCTCGCGGATCGCCAGGATGGCGTTCTTGCCGAGACGCCGCAGCGCCTGGGTGACTCCCACGGTGACGGTGGATTTGCCCTCCCCCGCCGGCGTGGGAGTGATGCCGGTGACGAGCACGAGCCGTCCCTTGGCGGTGCGCTGCTGCAGCGCGCGCAACGAGATCTTCGCTTTGTACTTCCCATACACCTCGACCTCGTCGTCCGACAGGCCGAGCTCAGCCGCGACGTCGCCAATCGGCCGCAGTTTCGCCGCCTGCGCGATGGCAATGTCAGAAGGGATCTTGGTGGCCGTTGCCGTCATAGGGAGGATTCGATGCGTGAACCGAAGCAGCGTCGCGCGTTTTCCGTGGTGCGCTGCGTCAGGCCTGCGACGGTGTCGCCGCGCAGCGCGGCCGCGCGCGCCGCCACTTCGCGCACGAAGCCCGGCTCGTTGCGTTTGCCGCGATGCGGCACCGGAGCGAGGTAAGGCGCGTCCGTCTCGAGTAGCAGACGGTCGGACGGGCAGGCCGTCAACCGGTCGGTACGAGCCCAGTTCTTGAACGTGATCATGCCACTGAAGGAGAAATATGCATTGATCGCCATCCCCGCTTCCCATACCACGTCCCCGGATGAGAAGCTGTGGAGCACCACGACCGGCGTGCCGCCGGCCAGGGAGCGCAGGATGGCGGCCATGTCATCGTCGGCCTCGCGCGCATGGACGATCACCGGTTTGCCGAGCTCCAGTGCGAGCTGCAGCTGCGCCTCGAACGCATGGCGTTGTGTTTCTCGCGGCGAGTGCATGTAGTGGTAGTCGAGTCCCGTTTCGCCAACGGCCACGGTTTCCGGCGCGCTGAGCAGCTCACGGACTCGCTGCCGCGCGCCATCCGACCAGCTGCTGGCGTCGTGCGGATGCACACCTGCCGTCGCCGAGAGTCCCGCGGCCGCGCGCGCGAGCGCGACTGCCCGTTCGCTTCCGGCCACTGACTCACCGATCACCACGACGTGTGTGACTCCCAGCGCCTTCGCCTGGGCGAGCACCGCGTCGCGATCGGCGTCGAACGCGGCATCGCCCAGATGGCAATGGGTGTCGACCAGGTTGGGGCGCAGCATACCGCGCCCCGGCTACCGTGCCGGTTGCGGAGTGCGAGGTTGCGATGGTGGCGTCGCTGGCGGTGCGGGAACCGACGGCGTCGCCGGTGCGCGCGAGCCGAACGCCCGTGCGCCGCGCGCGTCCTCACCCGGCCAGCGCTTCTCGATCCAGAGCAGCACGGGCGCGGCGATGTAGATGGACGAGAACGTGCCTGTGAAGATGCCGAACGACATGACCCAGGCAAACGGCCGGATCACTTCACCCGCAAGGATGAGCAGCGCTAGCGTCGTCGCGATCGTGGTCCCGTGCGTCAGCACCGAGCGCGGCAACGTCTCGTTGATCGAGAGGTTGAGAATCTCGTACAGATTCTGGCGCCGGTATTTGCGCAGGTTTTCGCGCACGCGGTCGAAGATGATGATTGTATCGTTTAACGAGTAGCCGACCACGGTCAGCACGGCGCCCACCACGATGAGGCTGACCTCGAGGTGCATCACGCTGATGAAGGCGATCGTGGCGACGACGTCGTGCGCGGTCGCCACGACGGCCGCGAGGCCGAAGCGCCACTCGAACCGGAACGCGAGATAGATCAGGGTGACGACAAAGCTCAGCAGGATGGCCATAAACGCCTTGCCCTGCAACTCGCGTCCGACCTTGGGGCCGACCGCCTCGTGGCGCAGGATCGTGTACTGCCCCGGCCCCACACTCTGGTCGAGCGCCTTGCCGACCGCGGCCGTGACCGCCTCGTTTCCGGCATCTCCGGTCGCCTCGGACGTCGCGGTCAGCCGGGCGCGGATCACGTAGGAGGTATCGGAGCCGAACGTCTGGATGTCGGCGCCGCGCAATCCCACGTTATCGAGTGCGGTCCGGAGGTCCGCCGTCGCGACCTTGCGGTGCAATTCCACCTGCACCAGCGTGCCGCCCGTGAACTCGATGCTGTAGTTGAGGCCGCGGGTCACGAGGAAGCCGAGGCCCACGAGCATGATGGCACCGGTGAGCGAAAACGCCCAGCGGCGCCACTTGATGAAGTCGTAATTCGCGTTCGCAAAGAGTCTGATCATCAGATGCTCAGGGTGACCATGTCGGGCCGCCGGTTCAACCAGATGAGGAACAGCGTCTTCACGACGAAGA
>DATGVC010000115.1:0-6850 GCA_035300745.1 Gemmatimonadales bacterium
GCCGGCTGCGGATGCTTGCTTTTCCAGCGGCGCGTATACTCGCGAAACGCGCGATCGAACTCGTCGCGGCCCACGACGGCCTCCCGCAGGATCGAAAGCATCAGCGCCGGTTTTTGGTAGGCGGTCCAATACAGCTGACGCACCTCGTCGGGTTTGGTGATCATCGGCTGCTCGCTGCCCGTGATCGCCGTGGCCGCATACGCGCCGAGGAGCTCGCGCCGCACGGTATCGCCATACGCGGTGCCCTTGAAGAACGCCTCCGCGGCGTCGTAATCGGCGAACGTATTGAAGCCTTCGTCCATCCAGGGATAGCGTCGCTCGTCGGAGCCCACCTGCATCGGAAACCACTGATGCCCGAGCTCGTGCATGAGCACCCAGTACTGGTCTTCACGCTTCTGTAGCGAGGGACAGTAGATCACCATCGGATACTCCATTCCCTCGATCAGCCCCTCGACCGCCGACACCTGCGGCCAGGGATACTGGCCCAGCGCGCCGGAGAAATGTTTGAGCGCGAACCGCACCATAGTGTTCGCTTCTTCCCACGGGGCGGCATCGGGATGATAGAACGTCTGGACCAAAATCCCGTCCCACGTGCTCGCATCCCAGCGCAGTCCTGATCCCGCGGCCCACGCGAAATCGCGGACGCCGCTCGCCGTGAAGCGCCACGTCCGCGTGCCGGGCACGCGCCGGGTAGCGTTCGCGATGGCCTCCTGGCGCGTGACGACCTGCACGACCTCACGGGACGTGAAGGCGCGCGCCAGGCGCGCGCGCTCCTGCGGAGTGCGAATGGCGGTCGGGTTGGCCAGCGCCCCGGTCGCGGTGACGAGGAATCCGGCGGGGACCGTGAGCCTCACGTCGAAATCGCCGAGTTCGAGATAGAACTCGCCCGCGCCCAGGAATGGCAGTGTGTTCCAACCATGCACGTCGTCATACACGGCCATGCGCGGGTACCACTGGCCCAGCTCATAGAAGCGCGAACCCACGCGCCCCATGCGTCCGCCGCCATACGGCGGAATCGGGAAGTGCCAGGTGATGTCGAACGTGATACGGCGATCGGGCCCAAGGGGCCGCGGCAGCTCGACACGCATCATCGTGCCGAAGACCTTCGTTGTGAGCGGCCGTCCGGCCGCGGCAAAGCGATCGATCGTGATCCCGCCGAGGAATCCTTTGCCGCTGAAGTCGAAGACGACCCCGCCTGCGAACCGCAGGGGCGGCTGATGCAACACGGCCGAGATCGAACCGGGCGCGAACAAATTCTGATCGAGCTGCACCCACACGTACTCGAGGGCATCCGGCGAGCGATTGACGTAATAGATGCGCCCTTTGCCGCGCAGGATATTCGTCGCCGTGTCGAGCGTCGCTTCGAGCGTATAGTCAGCGCGCTGCTGCCAGTAACGAGGCCCCGGCGCTCCCGAGGCGTTGCGCGCAGGCGTCGCTGCAGGCAGGGGAAGAGCGCGGAACGGAGACGAGTCAGCGACGGACTGTTGAAGCGCCACCAGCAACAGGAACATGCGGTTCTCCTAGTGAGTCGCGATTACACCTGCGGCACGATGCGCGATTGCCATCACGCTCAGCATCGGATTCACGCCCGACGCCGTGGGGAAGACGCTCGCGTCGGCGACGTACAGGCCTCGTATACCCCACACCCGATGTTCGGCATCCACCACCGACGTGAGCGCACGCGCGCCCATGCGGCACGATGCCATCTGATGGAAGGTGACGAGCAGCAGCTGATTCGGTCCCCAGCCCGCGGCGTCCACGCGCCGCAGCCAGTTTTCGCGCGCATCCCTCGCTCCCGACCGGTAGCTGACCGCGCGGGCGAGGGGCAGCCAGATGTTCTTCGCGCCGGCGGCTTCGAGCACCTCGGCTGCTGCGGCGATGGCCCGCCGCAGATGCGCGCGGTCGTAGCGCGACAGCCGATACTGCACGACCGCCACACCCTCGCGATCCACCGTCACGCGTCCTCCAAAGCGATCGCGCAGGAGAATGCCGACCAGCGCGGTGTGCGGCAGCGTCGCCATCCGTTCGCGATGCTGCAGCGCCGACTCCCAGGGGGCCGCAAGCGCCTGCAGCGAGGGGTGAACGGGGGCGGTCTCGAACTTGAATCCGTAGCCCGAGTCGAGATCGGCGAATTGGTCGGAGTAATGGGCCTGGACCGTCCCGGTCCAAGGCCGAACCTCCTGCTCCATCTCTGCGAGTACCGCGGTCGCGGGGTGCAGAGCCAGGTGTCGGCCGAGCGCGGGTAGCGTTAGGCCAGAGCGCAGCAACACGGCCGGCGAATGCACCGAGCCCGCGGCGACGATCACCGCCTTCGCGCGGACGGTCAGCGCAACGTTGCCGACCTGCGCGTCGACGCCGGTCGCCGCGCCGCGATCAATAGCGACGCGGCGTACTTCGCAATTGACTACAATCCGCGCGCCGCGCGCGGCCGCATCCTGAAGGTAGGTGATCAAGGTGGATTGCTTTGCGCCGGCGCGGCATCCCATGCCGCAGTAGCCGCACGAATCGTCCTGCGGGCAGCCGCGCACGTCGCGCGGCAACAACCCGTGATGCCATCCCAGTTGCTCGAGGCCCCGGATGAGCACCTGGTCGCGCCCCGAGGGCCTGGCATGATCGGTGTTGACACCGAGACGGCGAGCCACGGCATCCAGGGAGCGCGTGAATTCCGCGCTCTCGAAGTGCGGTAGGTTGTGCTCTCGAGCCCACTCGCGGCGCACGGTTTCCGGCGTCGCAAAGCTGGTCGTGTAATTGATCACGGTGCCGCCGCCGAGCGTCGAGCCTTGCAGCACGACCAGACCGAGATCGCTCGTCGCGAGCAGGCCGCCGGCATCGTACATCGTCTCGAGCGCGTCGCCTTCCTGGTGCGTGAAGTCCGCCTCGTTGCGATAGCCGCCTTTCTCCAGCACGATGACGTCCTTCCCGGCGGCGGTCAGCTCCGCCGCGACGACGCCACCGCCGGCGCCGGAGCCGACCACGACGACATCGCAGCTGAGCGTGGTATCTCGCGTGATGGCGACGGGACGGATCGGCTTCGGTGTGGCGGGTGGAGAACTCAGCGGGCCGGGATATCCGATGACGCGTGCGGCACCAGGCGTCGTGTAATGCGTCACCGTCGTCAGCCGTTTCAGCGCCTGAAATGCTTTCCGACGCTGCAGCAGGCGGCTCGTCTCCCAGCCGCGCAGGCAGCGTTCGCGCTCCGGGGCCGACATGCGCGTGAACGGCTGTGGGATGCCGCTGAGCAGCAAATTCACGACGCGGACGTCGAGGAGTCGGAGCAAGAGGTCCAGCTCGGCCCGATCGGCGGTGCGGGGCAGCGAGTCGATCTTCCTCGCCACCCGTTCGCCCAGGTCGGCCGGCGCCTCCACGATCAGCGTCGCGGCAACCGCCCGCAGGACTTGCTGCGCGGCGGGCGACAGCGTCAACGCGCTTGGACGAACGTCAGCTTGAACCCGTCCGGATCGGTGATCATGAACACGCGGTCACCCCACGGCATCTCCTGCGGTTCCTGATCGAGGACGCCGCCGCGCGCTTTGATATCGGCGGCGACACGATCGAGATCTTGCGCCGTGTGGCACCAGAGCCGCGTGCCGACGCCTTTCTGGCGGTCGCGTCCCTTGGCGAAGTCGTCCTGCCCGAGCATGAACGTCACGGCGCCGGCGTGGATTTCACACCCCGACAGCTCGCCGGTCTCGCGCCATTCGTCGCCGATGACGAAGCCGAGGACATCGCGATAGAAGGCCATGCTGCGTTGCAGATCGGTCGCCGTGAACGAAGGCGTGAGGTGGCGCAGGCGCAGCGTTTCCGGCTGTCGCCGGGCGCCGGGACGGGGTCGGGCTTTCGCTTTGGCTCGGGGCTTTTTTGGGGTACGCTTCTTGGCCGGCGGCTTCTTGGTCGCCATCAGGTGCGCTCCGAAAGGGTCTCGAAGCGTAGCGAACCGCCGCGTGTCTCGCCAGATTCCCCGTTCCCCTGTTACCATCGGAGCAATCGATCATGGCGACCAGCAACGCCGTCGCGGTTTGGGAAGGCAAGCTCAGAGACGGCAAGGGTAGCTTCAAAGCGCAAAGCGGCGTGTTCAGCGGCTCGTTCAGCTTCGGCACGCGATTCGAGGGAAAGAAAGGGTCGAACCCCGAGGAGCTGATCGCCGCGGCGCACGCCGGCTGCTTCAGTATGGCGCTGTCGTCCGCCCTCGAGAAGGCGGGGCACCCGGCGACGCGCATTGAAACGCGCGCGGCGGTCACGCTCGAAATGGTGGACGGCGTGCCCAAAATCACCCGCAGCGTGCTCGATGTGCGCGGCAAAGTCGACGGGATCGATCAGGCGGCGTTCCAGCAAGCCGCCGAAGGCGCCAAGAAGAATTGTCCTGTCTCGAAGGCGCTGCTGGGCAACGTCGAGGTTACGATGGAGGCAAAGCTCGCCTGACGCGGCGTAAGCCTTGGATGGTTTACCTCCTCCGCTGCCGCGACGGCTCGTTGTACACCGGCATCACCAACGATTTGCCGCAGCGCCTCGAGTCGCACCGCAGGGGCACAGGGAGCGCCTACACGCGCTCGCGGCGTCCCATATCCCTCGCATATCAGGAAGTCGTGCCCGATCGTGGCAGCGCGTTGAGGCGCGAGGCCGCGATCCGGCGTCTCTCCCGCGTCGAAAAGTTGGCGCTGTGCAGCGGCGCGACGTAGGTCTCGCAGTCGCGGCCGTGCTCGTGGCTGGTCTCTGCGTCGCAGCGGGAATCTGGCAGCTCAATCGACTGGCGGCCCGCCGTGCCCGCAACGGTGTGCTCGCCGCGCGGCTAGCATTGCCGCCGCTTCAGCTACAGGGCGACATCTCGGCGGATAGTGCCCGCCAGCGCCGCGTGGTGGCGCGGGGCATCTACGATTTCTCCGCCGAGCGCACCTGGCCCGGACGGAGTTTTGAGGGGACGCCGGGAGTGGCGCTCGTCACGCCGCTGCGCATCCCGGGCGGGTCGGCAGTGCTGGTCGATCGGGGTTGGGTGCCCTCGCCCGACGCTTTTCACGTCGACCATGCGCTCTATCGAGAGCCCCCCCCCGATACGGTGACCATTACGGGAATTGCCAGGATCCCCCCGCGCGGCCGCGGCGACGTCGAGGTAGCGGGCTTTCTTCCCTTCGTCATTCAGCTCGAAACGCCATCGCCGGCCAGGGGACTGCCGCGCCGCTGGCCCCCGCCCGCGTTCGACAACGGCCCCCACCTGTCGTACGCGGTCCAGTGGTTCAGCTTTGCACTCATCGCGCTGGTGGGGACGGCTGTATTGATTCGTAGAGGTCGTTAAGCAGCTCAGCACCGCGCTCGATCCGCGCGTCGTCCCGTGCATTGCGCTTGACGATGCCGGCGATGAGGCGCTCGAAGCCCGGCGTTTCGTCGCGCCCGAACTTCCCATCTTTCATATCCACGTCGTGCACCATCTCGGCGATCGCGCGCAGTGCGCCGTCCTGCTCCAGCCCGAAGCGCTGGAGCAACGTCTCGAACGTGGAGCGGTCGCCTTCGTGCGTGTAGTCCCCCTCGAACATGTCGAAGCTGACGGCTCCCTCACGGGCATCGCCGAAGGCAAAACGCGCCTTCGGATCGATGAAGCGTTTGATCAGCCAGGCGCTCGCAATACGGTCGACATGCACATCCGGCCGAGTCACCCAGGTACGCTTCATAGGCACCTTCTCTCGTTTTCCGCGGCTGGTCGTACGCGTCTTGAGCGCCGCGAGTGCGGCCTCCGCCGCTTTCCGTCCACCGGCCCCGAAATGGTCGAGTGCCGTGATGTCGCGCAGCCGGCGCTCGAGTCGCGCGATCTCCGCCATCGAATCGACCTTTTCAGCGGCACCGGTCAGATCCGCGTAGTCAGCGTCACGCGCAGTCCGGAACAGCGCTTCGATTTGCGGATCCGCCAGTCCATCGACGAATGACGCCCGGCAGACTGATGCTTCGCCCCCTCCGGCCGTGATTTCCTTGCGTAGCCACTGGAAGTCTTCGGTCGCCTGGGGACTAAAGGGCAGGGCATAGACTGAATTCTTGATCGCGACGGCGCCGAGCCCCTGCAGGCGCCGCCAGATTTTGACACGGAAGTAATCGGGCTTCGGCGGCAGTTGATGAATCAGCAACAGCCAGCGGCCTTCTTTCATAGCCAGAGATTCCGGATCGACGAGCCGATCGGGGCACCCCAGGGCGCAACGTCGGCGCCGAGTGCACCGGTGATCGGATTGAAGAAATGCTGCGCGGCGACCGCGGCCGTGACCGCCGCAATTTCCGGCTCGCTCAGGTGCTGGCGAGCCCGCACGAGCGGCTCCAACGGCATCCCTCCATTGGCCTCGCTGTAGCGCGTCACGGCGTCGGCGAACCGCAGCGCCGCGCGCTCGCGATTCGAGAACAGCGCGCTGGTCTCGTAGCGCGTGAGGGCCCGCAAGGCATCCACCGACAGCAGGGCTTCACGCCAGAGATGACGGCCGCGCTCGATGCACCAACGGCAGCGACTGCGCTCAGCGGCGAGCTGGGTCACGAGCAGACGCAGTCGCGGATCGAGGTCGGCGCTGTTGTTGTGATAGCGCGCGAGCGCGGCATACGCGGGTAACACTCGTGCACCGCCGGGTGGTACCGCGCTGGTGTCGCGGCGCGCAACGACCGCCCGCCAAAGCAGAGTCACAAGTGAATCCATAGGATGATACAATTGTATCATTGTGACTGTCAGAAGTGCAAGGTCTCGTCGGCGCTGAGCCTCCAGAACTACCGTTTTGACCTGTATTTAGCGATATTGCTCGACCCCAATAACAGCTAAACTGCTCAAAGGAGCCTACATGGCGGCAGCCCTCCCCCTGAAGCGCCCCGTCAAAGTCGGAGAATTGGTACG
>DATGVC010000116.1:0-2363 GCA_035300745.1 Gemmatimonadales bacterium
ACGGTGATCACGCTGGTCAGCCTGGTGCCGCCGTATCTGGCGGGCCACCTGATCGACCGCGTGGTGCGGCCGGCGCAGGCGGGAACGCTGCCGCTCGCACGCGCCGGGACGATCGCGTGGCTGGCGGTCGCGGCGATGGCGGCGGTCTACCTGGTTCGGCAGGCGGCGGCACATGTGCGGCTGCGCCTGATGTCGATCCTGGGCGAGTGGGTGGCTCGAGATCTACGCGCCGAGCTGTACGAGCACATCCAGCGTCTGAGCCTGGCGTTCTTCTCGCGCAAACGGACCGGCAGCCTGATCACGCGCGTGTCCGCCGATACGGATCGGCTGTGGGATTTCCTGGCGTTTGGCGTCGTGGACGTGTCGTTGTCACTCGTGATGCTCGCGGGGCTCGGGACCGTGCTGCTCACGCTCGACTGGCGGCTGGGACTGGTGATGACGCTGCCGGTGCCGCTCTTCTGCTGGCTGATTTACCGGCACAGCGAAGACATCACTCGGCTGTTCATCCGCGCGTGGCGCAAGTGGTCACGGGTGACGGACGTGCTGTCGGACACGATCCCGGGCATCCGCGTGGTCAAGGCGTTCAACCAGGAGCAGCGGGAGATCGGGCGCTTCGGCGAGCGCAACCAGGACGTCACGGCGGAGTTCAACCGCATTCACGCGTCGTGGACGACGTTCTGGCCGCTGCTGATGCTCGGCGTCCACACGATGACCGTCGCGGTGTGGGTGTTCGCCGTGCCGCGGCTGCTGGGGAGTGGCGCGCAGCTGCCGGTGGGAACGTTCGTCTCGTTCCTGCTTTACACGACGATGTTCGTCGGGCCGATCGAGGTGATCGGCCAGATGGCGCGCACGATCAACCGGGCGACCACCTCCGCGCACCGCGTGTTCGAAGTGCTCGACACCGAGCCGGAAATCCGGGATGTGCCGGAGCCGGTGCGGCTCGAGCCGGTGCACGGTCGGGTGACGTTCGAGCACGTGACGTTCGGCTATGACGGCGTCCGGCAGGTGCTGCGCGGTGTGAGCTTCGACGTCGCGCCCGGCGAGCTGATTGGGCTCGTCGGCCCGTCGGGCGGTGGTAAGACCACGATCGTCAACCTGATCGCGCGCTTCTATGACGTGACCGGGGGGACGATTCGGGTCGACGGCGTCGATCTCCGGCGGCTCGAAACGGGGCACTACCGGCGGCAAATCGGCATGGTGCTCCAGGATCCGTACGTGTTTCACGGAACGGTGCTGGAGAACATCCGCTACGGCTTGCCGGAAGCGCCGTTGCACCAGGTCGTCGTGGCCGCTCAGGCGGCGAATGCCCACGACTTCATCACCAGGTTGCAGCATGGCTATGACACGGTGGTGGGGGAGCGGGGGCACACGCTGTCGGGCGGTGAGCGGCAGCGCGTCTCGATCGCGCGCGCGATTCTGCACGATCCTCGGATCCTCATTTTGGACGAGGCGACGAGCAGCGTGGATACAGAAACGGAGCGTGAGATCCAGCAGGCGCTGGAGCGGTTGGTCGCAGGGCGGACCGTGTTCGCGATTGCCCACCGGCTGTCGACGCTGCGCAAGGCATCGCGCCTGTTCGTGATCGAAGAAGGCCGGTTGGTCGAACACGGGACGCATGCAGAGCTGCTGGCGAAACCAGACGGGAAGTATCGGCATCTATACGAGCTGCAGGTGCAGCTCCAGTGAGAAAGGAGGCGCTATGACCGCTCTCGCGACGCAACAGCGGACTCGAACTCTCACATTGGAATGGCGCTCGGACGGGTCATTGTGGGCAGTGCGGGACGAGCAGGAGCGCGCCGTGTCGGTGCGGCGTTGCTTCCCATGGTCGGAGCCCGCCCGGCACCTGTCGCTGCGGGATTCGGACGAGGAGGAGTTCGCGCTCGTGCGAGATCCCGCCGAGCTCGACCCACGCTCGCGCGCGGCGCTGGAGATGGCGCTCGCGGTGGCGGGGTTCGTGTTCGAGGTGTCGCGGGTCCTGGAGATCGATGAAGAAGTCGAGATCCGGCGCTGGCGAGTCGAGACCAGGCAAGGTCCGCGGACGTTTCAAACGAGGCTCGACGACTGGCCGCGCACGTTGCCGCACGGCGGCCTATTGATCAGGGACTTGGCTGGGGATCTCTACCACCTCGGCCGGCCGGAGCAGCTCGACCGGACGAGCCGCGAGCTACTCTGGGCGTTTGTGGACTGACGAAGGTTGGAAGGTTGGAAGGTTGGAAGGAGCACATTCCAACCTTCCAACATTCACCCTATCGCTGGCATTTCGGACAAAACGTCGTCGCCCGCATGTCGATCGTATGCGTCGTCACGAGCTTCTTGCCGCACTGGACGCACTTCTCTCCGCCTCGCCCATACACGCGCAGCTC
>DATGVC010000117.1:0-32829 GCA_035300745.1 Gemmatimonadales bacterium
GTCTGCTGGTGTGCGATCCCGGTCATGCCGGCGTCGTACAGTGCCGACGCCATCTGGGTGCCGACGAGATTTATCGCCGCGACGAGCGCGGGATCGAGGTTGGGATTGACGGGATCCTGGAACGGAGGCACGAACAGACGCACGCCGTTCGCGCCCATTTGATGCACGTCGTACACGATTTCCGGGAACCACTCCTTATACAGCATGCGCGTGACCAGACGGGTCTCGACCTGGGTCAGCATGAACCAGTCGCGGTTGTTGTCGTGGCCGATGTACTTGTGGTATAGCCACGGCAGGGGGCCGCCCTCGTAGCGCGTGCCTTTGTAGCGGCGATACCAGCTCACGACCGTGTCCAGACCGTCGGGATTCATCGACGGGATCATCAGCACGACAACGGACTCGAGCATCCGGCGCAATTCGGGATCGGTGACGAGGCGGTAGGCGAGGGTCATCCCCATCTGGCTCGACGCCACTTCCGTCGAATGGATGTTGTTGCTGATCAGGATAACGGCCGGCTGCTTGCCGCGGATGTCCGCCAGCGCGGAATCGGTGAGCCGCCGCGGATCGGCGAGCAGCGCCTGCACAGCTTTGATTTCGGCGAGGCGCTCTTGATTGGTGGGTGATGTGATCGTCATCAGCAGGAACGGCCGACCTTCCGTCGTGTGACCCAGCGTATCCACGCGCACATAGCGGCTGCGCTGCGCGAGTTCGTTCATGTAGCCACTCACTTGTCGCCAATCCGCCAGCATCGAATCGGTGCCGGGTTCGAAGCCGAGACTCACCGCCGGCGCTTGTTGGAGCGCGAGCAGAGCAACGATGAGTGCGTGCATTAGATCAATCCGAGTTTGGAGCCGACCTTCTTGAAGGCGCGCAGCGCGAAATCGAGATCATCCCGCGAATGGGCCGCCGAGAGCTGGCAGCGTACACGCGCATGTCCTTGCGGTACAACGGGATAGCCGAAGCCGGTCACGAACACCCCCTCGGCGAGCAGCAGCTCGCTCATGTGAATCGCCTTCGCCGTCTCGCCCAGGATCACGGGCACGATGGGTGTCTCGCCCGCCAGCGGCGTGAAGCCGAGCGAGAGCAGCTGCTCGCGGAAGTAGCGGGCGTTCTGATGCAGCCGGGCGACCAGCTCAGGGTGCGCCTCGACGTACCGAACGCAGGCTAGCGCACTGGCGGCGACAGTCGGCGGGAGGGCGTTGCTGAACAGCTGCGGCCTGGAGCGCTGGGTGAGATAGTCGGTGAGTGCAGGCGGCCCGGCGGTGAACCCGCCCGCGGCCCCGCCCAGCGCTTTTCCCAGCGTCGAAGTGATCACATCGATCTGGCCCAGCATGCCGTAGTGCTCGGCCGTGCCACGGCCCTTTTTGCCGAGCACGCCCGTCGCATGCGAATCGTCAACGGCCAGCACGGCGTCGTACTTTCTCGCGAGCGCCGCGAGGTCGGGCAGCTTGGCGATGTCGCCTTCCATTGAGAAGATGCCGTCCGTGAAGATCAGTTTGCGGCGCGCCTTGCCTGCTGCGCGCAGCTTCTCCTCGAGGTCGTCCATGTCCGAGTGTCTGTAGACCGCGGTCTGGCACTTGGTGATCGCCTTCGCGAGCCGGATCGCATCGATGATCGATGCGTGGTTCAGCTGATCGGAGATGACGACGTCGGGCTCGCTTAGGACGGTCGGGCACAGCCCTTCGTTGGCGTTCCAGCAGCTCACATAAGTGAGCGACGACTCGCAGCCGACGAATTTCGCGAGCGCCTCTTCGAGCGCGCGATGCACGGTGAACGTGCCGCAGATAAAGCGCACCGACGCCGTTCCGGCACCCCAGCGATCGAGCGCCTCCTTCCCGGCCTGCACGACTTCGGGCACGTCACACAGCCCGAGATAGTTGTTGGAGGAGAGGATGACGACTTCGCCGCGTCCCTCCATCTTCACGCGCGGGTCCTGCGGTGAGTCGAGGTAATTCAGTCGTTTGTAGACGCCCTGCTTCTTGAATTCCGCGAGCTCGTCCTGCAGCTGTCCCATGAAGCTCATACGATCTCCAGAATGACCTTGCCGGCATCGCCCGCGCGGATGGCCGCGAGTGCGTCGTCGATTTTGGCGAGCGGGAATTTGTGCGTGATGACGGGACGGGGATCGAACTGCCCACTGATGAGGAAGCGGCGCATCAGGTGCCACGTTTGGTACATCTTGCGCCCGATTACGCCGTAGACGGTGATGCCCTTGAAAATGATCTCATCGGCGAAATTGATCGGGACATCGTTTTTGGGAATGCCCAGCAGCTGCACACGCCCGCCGAGGCTCACCGCGGCGAATGCTTGATGCAGCGCCGACGGCACGCCCGACATCTCGCACACGACGTCCGCGCCTTCGCCTCCCGTCTCGGCGAGCACCGTCTTCACGACGTCGTCCTGTGCCGCGTTGATGATCACATGCGCGCCCATCTTCTCCGCCAGCGCGAGCCGCTTGGGGTTCACGTCGGAGGCGAGGACCCTGGTGGCGCCCGCGGCGCGGGCGATTCCCACGGCGAAGCAGCCGATCGGGCCGCAGCCCACAATGAAAACGGTGCTGCCGGGAATCTCCGCGGTCAGCACCGTGTGAAACGCATTGCCCATCGGGTCCATGATCGCGCCGACCTCGGTGGGAATGCCGTCGAGCGGCAGCACGTTGGTCTCCGGCATCACGATGTACTCCGCGAACGCACCGTCGCGATCGACGCCGATGATGCGCGTGTTCCTGCAGATGTGGCTATTACCGGTGCGGCATTGCAGGCAGTGGCCGCAGACGATATGCCCCTCCGCGGTGACGAGCTGGCCGGCTCTGAGCTCCGTCACGCCGTCGCCGCACGATTCGATCTCCCCCGCGAACTCGTGCCCAACGACGATCGGCGGCTTGATGCGGCTCTGCGCCCACGGGTCCCAGTCGGCGATGTGCAGGTCCGTGCCGCAGACGCCGGCGTGCCGTACCGCGATCAGGACTTCACCGGGGCCGGGCGTCGGTTTGGGCACGGACTTCACGGTCAAACCGGGCGCGCGTTTTTCCTTGACGATCGCTTGCATGAATTCGGGGATGGGGGAAAGGGGAAGAGGGAACGGTTAGAAGATGGAACGGATGAATCCGCCATCCACCTGGAGCACAGCACCGGTAATATAGCTGGCCGGTTCGGACGCAAGGAACGTCACTGCGGCTGCCAGCTCGCTCGGGTTGCCGATGCGGCCCATCGGGATTTGGGCCCGCATCTGCTTCATCATCTCGGGCTTTGTCTTCGTCAGCTCTTCTACTCGCTCGGTCGCGATGAACCCGGGACAAATGCTGTTCACGGTGATGCCGTCAATCGCCACCTCGTCGGAGAGCGCCTTGGCGAATCCCAAAACGCCCGCACGCGCCGTCGTGGAGAGAATCAGTCCAGGCAGCGGCTGTTTGGCCGCCACCGATACCAGGCAGATCACGCGGCCCCACTTCGCCTTTTGCATGATCGGGACGGCGGCTCGAGCCAAATGAATCGTGGACAACAGGTTCAGCTCGATCGCCCGTTGCCACGCATCCGCGGGCTGATCTTTGAACGGAGCAGCGGGCGGGCCGCCGGCATTGCAAAACAGGATATCGAGACGGCCAAACTGCTCGGCGACACGATGGACAAGCGCTGTCGCCTGCTCGGGGTCCGATACATCAGCCGGGAACGGCGCTTTGCTGCGTCCGTTGACCGCGACCTGCGCCCCTTCCCCCTCGAGCGTGTTCGCGACGGCGCGGCCGATGCCGCGGGTCCCTCCGCAGACGAGCGCGACTCGACCCTTGAGTCCGAGGTTCAAGCGCGCTCGACACGCACGGCGCAGACCTTCAGCTCGGCCATTTTCGCGTAGGGATCCAGCACCGGATTGGTGAGCAGATTGGCGGCCGCCTCGCGGAAGTGGAACGGCACGAACACCTGGCCCGGCGCGACGCGCTTGGAGATACGGGCGGCGCTGAGCATCGAGTTACGGCGCGACGTGAGCCGCACCAGCTCGCCTTCCCGTACGCCGAGCTTCTTGGCATCGTCGGGGTGAATCTCGACGATCGCCGTCGGCTCGCGTGCGTCGAGACCGCTCGCCCGGCGCGTCATCGTCCCGGTGTGCCAGTGGTACAGCTGGCGACCCGTGTTCATGACGAAGGGGTATTCGTCGTCCGGGAGCTCGGCGGGGTCGGTGTACTCGACGGCGACGAACTTGGCCCGACCGTCCGCCGTGGGGAACGCTGTGTCGAACAGGAATGCTGTGCCGGGGTGCGTGTCGTCGGTCACCGGATACTGTAACCCGGCACCTTCGAGCCGCTCGTACGTGACGCCCGCCCAGCTGGGCGTGACCCGCGCGATCTCGCGCATCACCTCTTCCGCGCCGCGGAACGATGTGGGCAGCCCGAGCCGGTTCGTGAGGTCGATCAGGATCTCGAGATCGCCCCGCGCCTCACCAGGCCAGTCCACCGCCTGGTGCGAGAGCTGGATGCGGCGTTCGGTGTTCACGAAGGTCCCCGTCTTCTCGGCGAAGCTTGCGCCGGGCAGCACCACGTCGGCATAGCGGGCGGTTTCCGTGAGGAAGAGATCCTGGACCGCCAGAAACTCGAGCTCCTGGAACCAATGCTCGGCGTGCGCGATGTCGGGATCGGAGATGACGGGATTCTCCCCCATGATGTACATCCCGCGCACCCCGCTCTCGGGCTTCACGACCTCGGTGACCATCAGCCCGCTCTTCAGCGACAGCGACTCCGCCGGCACACCCCACGTGTCGGCGAAGCGCGCGCGCACCTTTTGGTCGCCGACCGGTTGATAGTCCGTGTACACGAAGGGGATGGCTCCGACGTCAGACGCGCCCTGCACGTTGTTCTGGCCGCGCACCGGCAGCATCGCCGCGCCCCAGCGGCCGATCATCCCGCAGGCGAACATCAGGTTGAGCAGCGACGTGACGATGTCGGTGCCGTTGGCGTGCTGTGTCAGCCCCATCGCCCACAGCGTGCTCGTGTTCGGCCCGCGCGCGTAGATCTCGGCGGCGCGTCGAATCTTGTCGGCCGGGATCCCGGTGATCTTGGCGGCCTTCTCGGGCGTGTACGGCGCAACGGCAGCGCGCACCGTGTCGAAGTCGTGCGTGCGCTCAGAGATGAACGTCTTGTTTTCGAGTCCCAGCGTCAGGATGTGGTTTAGCATCGCCGAGTAGAGGGCGACGTCGGTGCCTGGCTGCATCTGCAGGTGGACGTCGGCGCGGCCCGCGAGTTCGGTGCGTCGGGGGTCGGCGACGATGAGGGTGGCGCGCTTTTCGTGGGCTCGCTTCAGCGCTGCGCCAAACACCGGATGGGATTCCGTCGTGTTGGCGCCGGCGATGAAGATCACGTCGCACGCGTCCTCGATTTCCCGCATCGACCCGGATGCCGCGGCGGTGTTGATCGCGCGCTGCATCGCCGCAACCGACGTCGAATGGCACAACCGCGTACAGTGGTCCACGTTGTTCGTGCCCAGCGCGGCGCGGAACATCCGCATCATCAAGTAGTTCTCTTCGTTCGAACACTTGGCCGAGGAGAAGCAGGCGAGTGAGTCGGGCCCACGGGCGGCCTTGATCCGCAGCAGCTCCTGCGACGTCAGCTCCAGCGCTTCCTCCCAGGTGGCCTCGCGGAACGGCGAGTACCAGTCGTCCGGTGTGGCGACCCGATCGCGAATGTCCATGTCGAGCCGCTCGAGCAGCGGCAGCTCGCGCACGCTCTTCCCGGTGGCGCGGGGCGGCGTGCCCGGCTTGGCGCGACGGCCTTCACCCTCGATCGTCCGCCACGGGCCGGCGCGACGCTCGGCGCCCTTGGGTCCCTTCCAGATCCACCGGCCCACCTGTTTGGTCCACCCTTTCCTGATCAATGGGCGCGTGAGCCGGTCTCGGTGTTGGGGGAAATCGTAGCCGAAGCGGCCCTTCACGCAGGTGGAGCCCTGGTTGGGGGTGTTCAGCTCGATATCGGGGGAGGTGACGCGGACGAGTTTGTTGTCGGCGACATGCAGGTCGACCTGGCAGCCCACGCCGCAGTACGGACAGACCGAGCGCACGACCCTATCCGGATGTCGGATCTGCTCGGGCGCGAACCGCTGGCGCGGCATGACCTCGAAGATCGCGCCGGTGGGACAGACTCGAACGCACTCCCCGCACCAGGTGCATCCGGCGCGGTCGGGGTCGCCGTCCGCGCCGACGATGATTTCGGCGTGCTCGCCGCGGAATCCGACGTCGAGCACGCCAACCACTTGAATGTCCTCGCAGGCGCGCACACAGCGCGTGCACAGGATGCAGGTGGACATGTCGTGGCGGATCATCGGATCGCCGGGGCGCTCGTCTCCCGAGCGCAGCGCTAGGTCGCGGCCTGCGACGGCCGTCGGGACGACGTCGTACTGCACGAGGTAGCGCTCGAACTCGTTGCGCGGGTTCGCGCGACCCCCATTGCGCAGGTGATCGGCGGGATAGCGCTCGGCGAGGAGCCGGAGCACACCGCGACGATTCTCGACTGCCGCGTGCGATTGGGTCGTCACCACCATGCCATCAGCGACTTTCGTGGCGCATGCGGGGATCAGCTTGGCTTGGCCCTCGACGGAGACAAGGCAGATGCGGCAATTGCCCACGATCGGGAGCGTGGGATACCAGCAGAGGGTGGGGATCTCGATACCTGCGCCCCGGGCGGCATCGAGAATCGTTTGACCTTCGGATACGCTTAGCGGGCGCCCATCGACTGCAAGACTCGGCATGCCTGATAAATAGGCAGCCGAGTCTGAGTGGCAAGGTTACTGCGGCGTGGTGCTGCTAGACCTTCGGATCCACCGGCAAATGCCGATGGGTATGATCGCCATCTTCTCCCTCATCGAGGAACCAGCAATAGGCCCAAATCTTGGCAGGCCGCAGGATCTGGCGGCCGGCCCGCAGGATGATGCCCATCGGTTCATCATCGAGTACCATAGGGAGGCTTGTCATGCCCGCAGGCCAAGCAAGACTCTTGCCGCTCGTTGCGCCACATAACTCGCTTGGATTAAATGAGTTACAGTTTCAGCAGAAATCGAAGGCGTCAATCAGACACGTTCAGCGCCGTGTCAAGGCGACGCGGCGGTTTGATGGCGATGAACCCCGAGCGCTTTGAGCGACGCCCCCCTCCGCGTTGGACCTGCCAGCCCCGGTACAGCGTCTGGAGCGCCTCAGGAGCCAGGGGAATGACTTCACGGTTCTCGGCGGCCGGCGGCAGAATCACGTGCACGCCGCCCGATGGCGTCCGCACCTGAAGATCGCCGATCAGTGAAGTGCGTTGTTTCGCGCGCAGCGGCCCGAGACAAGCGGGTGCAATGGCCACGAGTGACGGGGACAGGTCGGGGAACCAGCTCCCGAAGTTGATGACCAGTGCCTGGAACGCGCCGGCGAGCTGCTCGGTGACGGCGCGACCTTCAGCAGCCTCGACCGCGCCGAGGTCCTGATCCAGCAGGAACACTTCGGCGTCGTGGGCTGCGAGGAAGAGCGCTTCGCCGAGCGCCGCCGCGCCAAGTACCACGACGATGTCGCCCGGCTCGAGCCGGTCGGCCCAGGTCACAATGGGATGCCCGCGATCGAGACCCCAGTGCGTCGGCTCGCGCTGCGCTTCGCGCAGCGCGCGATGCTTCTGACGCCAGCGCGGAAACGACGGCAGGCGCAGGCGGCGGGCGATGATGCGGTCGACATGCTCGAGCAACAGCACTTCCGTGAGCAGATACTGGTCCTGGGCGATCGCCTGCAGCTCACGCACCGCCTCGTCGCCGATCTTCAGCAGCTCCGCCCGCGGCACCGTGTTCTTGTACTCCTCGAGCCGCTGCAGAATGAACTCCTGATACTCCTGCTTGAGGGACCGCGGCACCCGGCGCACGGGCGTCATGCCCGTTTTGCTGGCGCGCTCGAAGGGAAGCGAAGTCAGCATGGCTCGACGTGCACCGTGACTTCTTCGAGCTCCAGGTCTTTCTTGAGCCGCTCTTCGACGGCGTCCGCGCCCAGCGTTTCGAACTTGCCGTGGCCGTAAGGATGATCCTCGTCCGGCGCGTGGGCAGCCACCCGCACGACGACGAGGCCCAGGACGTTGTAAACGGCTTTGGCGACGAGGGCCGCGATGTTGGCGACCAGGAGTCCCCCGAGCACGCGACGCACGGCGCGGGACCGATCTAGGGCTTTGTCCCCGGCGGACATGGTGTGCAAGCTTGTGATGGGGGCCGATTTAGTCAACTTACTTGACAACATTTAGACTATTGTATAAATGTCTACGCAATGGATGACTCGCTCTTCCGAGCCCTCGCCGACCCGACGCGGCGCAAGATCCTCGAGCTGCTCACAGAGAAGGATCGAACGGCGGGCGAGATCGCCGAGCAATTCCCGATTGCCTTCGCGTCGGTGTCGCACCACCTCGGCGTGCTCAAAGCGGCGGATCTCGTCGCCACGGAGCGCGAAGGCCAGTTCATCCGGTATCGGCTCAATACCACCGTCTTTCAGGAAGTCGTGCGGTATTTCATGACCCGATTCGGGGGAGAAAACAATGCGTAGCCGCTGGTTTGGTCTCGTGATTGCGGCCGTGGCCGTGGGCGTCTCCATATGGGCCTACCCGCAGCTGCCGCCGACCGTCGCGACGCACTGGAATCTGCGCGGCACGGCGGATGGGTTTTCCAGCCGGGCGGTGGCGATCTCGATTATCCCGGTCGTCATCCTCCTGATGACGGGGTTGTTCAACGTGCTGCCCAGGCTCGATCCGCGGCACGAGAACTACAGCAGGTTCATCGGCACATACTGGCTGATCGCCAACGCGGTCATCGTGTTCATGCTCGTCGCACACGGGATGATCATTGCGACCGGCTTGGGCTACTCGGTGCGCATCGATCGACTCATGCCGATCGGCGTTGGCGTGCTGTTCATCGTGCTGGGCAACTACCTCACGCGCGTCGAGCCCAACTGGTTCGTCGGCATTCGCACGCCCTGGACGCTGTCCAGTGATACCGTCTGGCGGAAGACGCATCGCACGGGTGGCTGGTTGATGGTCATCGGGGGACTGGTGGTGGCCGCCTCCGCCTTTCTGCCGCACGGCGCGTTCCTGCCGCTGTTCATCACGGCGATCGTCATCATGGCGGTGATCCCCATCGTGCAGTCCTATGTGTTGTGGAAGCGGGAACAGCATGATCGCCCTTAGCCTAGTCCTCGTGCTCGCGGTGCAGAGGGCCGATACCGTTCCGCCGGCGGTAGCGGCGGAGTCCCCTTACACGATTCACAGCGGCCCGCTCGAGCTGGGCGGAACCCTCACGGTCCCGCGAGGAGCAAGCGGGGCCGTGCCAGTCGTGGTGATTATCGCCGGCTCGGGTCCCACCGATCGCAACGGCAATTCGATGATGGGGATCCGGCCGAATTCCTACGCCCAGCTCGCCTGGCGCCTGGCCGAGCGCGGCATCGCGTCACTGCGCTACGACAAGCGGGGAATGCCGGGAACCAAGGGCGTCGTCGACATGCCGCACCTCACGCTGGACGACTTCGCCGCGGATGCGCGGGCCGCGGCGGAATCGCTCATGCGCGATTCACGATTCTCCAGGGTCGTGTTGCTGGGACACAGCGAAGGAGCGGCGCTGGCGCTGATCGCGGCGCGCGAGAGTCCTAAGGTGGCGGGGGTGATCAGCGTGTCCGGTTTGGGCCGCCCGCTGGGGGTCGTCATGCGCGAGCAGCTGTCGCGGCAGATCGACAGCGCGACGCTGGTTCGTTACGACACTGCGATGGCACAGTATCTCCGCGGCGAGCAGCCGAGGGATGTGCCGCCGATGTTGGGGCCGCTCTTTGTTTCCGTAAACCAGACCTTTCTCAAATCACTAGCGGCATTCGATCCGCCTGCGGCGATCCGCGCGGTGCGACAGTCTGTGCTGATCGTCCAAGGCGGGCGAGACCTGCAAGTCACGGCCCTCGACGCGGAGCGACTGCATGCTGCCCGGCCCGACGCTCAGCTCGTCGTCGTGCCGCTGGCCAATCACGTGCTGAAGCAGACGAGCGATACGACGCTCATAGGCCAAATGCCGGCCTACCAGAATCCCACGCTCCCCATAATGCCGGACGTCGTCAAGGCAATCGCGGACTGGATTCTCAACCGCAGATAGGACCGTGGTAGGGGCGCTGCTGCGCCCCTACACCACGGCGCGCAGCAGGACGCCTTTCAGGTAGCCGGTCTCGGGCACGTTGAGCAGCTCGGGATGGTCTGCTGACGCGCCGGTAGCCGCGACCAACTGGATGCGGCGGCCCGAGTCGCGTGCGGCATCGGCGAGCATGGCGTTGAAGAGGTCCCGGCTTACGTGATACGAGCAGGATGAGGTGAAGAGCACGCCGTCCGGTGCCAGGATCCTCATCGCCCGCAGGTTGACTTCCTTGTAGCCGGCAACGGCGCGCTCGAGGTTGGCCTTGGTCTTGGCGAACGCCGGTGGATCGAGCGCGATCGTGTCGAACTGCTCTCGGCGCCGCTCCAGCTCGCGCAACAGGTCGAACGCATTTGCCTCGCGCCAGTCGATGTTGCCGATCCCATTGAGACGCGCGTTTTCCGCACCGCGCGCCAGCGCCGCGGTGTTTTGGTCAACCGCAACAACTTCTCTGGCATTACGAGCGAGGTGCAGTGCGAACGAGCCGTGGTAGGTGAAGAGATCGAGCGCTCGGCCGCCCGCGCGCGTGTGTTGCCCAACGAGAATCCGGTTCTCCCGCTGATCGAGGAACGCGCCCGTTTTCTGGCCTGACCACGGCGCGGCAAGATACTTCACTCCATCCTCGACGACTTCGACAACCTCGGGGACCTTCCCGGCGGCTAACACGACCTCCGCAGGCAATCCCTCGTGGCGCCGTACCGCGGCATCGTTGCGGAGCAGGATTCCTTCGGGAGCCAGCACGTCTGTGATTCCTGCGACGACGTCCGCTCGCGCGGTCTCCAGCCCTGCCGAGAGCAGCTGCGCGACGATCCACGGGCCGTACTTGTCAATGACGAGCGACGGCAGACCGTCCGCCTCGGCGTGTACGACGCGCCACGCGCTGGCTTCGATCCCGTTACGGCGAGCCGCCGCTGCGGCAATGCGCGCGGTCCACCACTGCGCATCGATGGATTCATTGCCGCGGGTGAGGAGCCGCAGGCGGATCTCGGAGCTTGGCGAATAGAGAGCCTGGCCAAGGAACTTGCCTTTGCGGTCCGTGACCGGGACGATGCCAGGTCTCTTGTCAGGCTCATCGGCGACGTCGCTGCGGTAAATCCACGGATGGCCCTGCTTCCAGCGTTCTGCCCCGCGAGCAGTGACCTTGACCGTCATCGGTCCGGGCGCAGCTTCGCAGCGTCGCGCAGGTAGATATGTTTCAGCGCCTGCTGCGGTTTGCCCGTGTAGAAATGCAGCAGCACCCGGATGCAGCGTCGCACGCCGGTGGGCACGGCGACTTCCGCGGCCCCGAGCAGCGGCACGTCGGTCCAGCCGAGTCTGCGGGCCGCGCGAGCGGGGTACTCGGCGGTCAGGTCGGGAGACGAGGTGAAAATCGCGCTCTCGACGTCTTCGGGCGCGAAACCGTTCGCTTCCTGAAGCGCGGAGAGCAGCTCCTCCGTCGCCTCGAGAATCGCTTCACTCGTGTTGGCGGTCGCCGTGGTCGCTCCACGCAGGCCGCGCAGGATCTTGGTCATGGCACTCGCCGATCAGTTGCGCTTGATGGTGATCACGGATCCCGTCCTGCTCAAGGGCCGGGGGGGGGATCCGGTGGACGTCCTGCGCCAGGCCGTCGCCGGTGGCGCGACCATGGTGCAGGTGCGCTGGAAAGATGGCCTGCCGGCGGAAATTCTGGAGTTGACCCACGCCCTCGTCGCCGCCCTACCTGTGCCCGTGCTGGTCAATGACCGCGTGGATATCGCGCTCGCCGCGGGCGCCGCCGGCGCACACCTCGGCTGGGATGATCTGCCCCTCGACGCCCTGCGCCCCAATCTGCCCGCCGGATTCCTGCTCGGCATCTCCATCGGGACGCCGGATGAAGCGGCGCGTGCCCCCGCTACGGCTGATTACTGGAGTGTCGGGCCCTGTTTTGCGACGCCTACGAAGAGCGATGCTGGCTCGCCGCTGGGACCTGAGGGATTCACGGCTCTCGCCCGGCTCGCGCCCGAAGGATTGCCCGTGATTGCCATCGGCGGTATCACGGCAAGCAACGCGGCGCAAATCATGGGCGCCGGAGCTGCCGGCCTTGCGGTGATCGGGGCGGTACTCGGAGCCCCCGACGCTCAACAAGCGGCCCACGAGCTCCGCGCCGCAATGCTCTGACCGTTAGCGCCTGTTGCCGCCCGTTCCCGCGCGTTGCCTCACCCGTCTGATCGCGGCTAAGTGATCGCTGTACGTGGCGGAAAAGATGTGCTTGCCGTCGGGCTGCGCGACGAAGTAGAGATACCCGATCGGCGCCGGATACAGCGCCGCGATCAGGCTCGAGTCGCTGGGCTGGCTGATCGGGCCCGGCGGCAACCCGGGATTGAGGTACGTGTTGTAGGGCGAGCGAATCTGCAGCTGCTTCTCCCACACCCGCCGCAGTCGCCGGCCGTGGGCGTAGATGATGGTCGGGTCCGCCTGCAGTGCCATCCCGCGCTTGAGCCGGTTGTGATAGACAGCGGAGACATACGGTCTGTCAGGCCGGTAGCGCACCTCCGCCTCGATGATGGACGCCAGCGTGACGATCTCGTGTCGCGTCATGTTCAGCTCAGCGAGGCGCCCGTCCCATTCCGGCTGCCAGCGAGCGATGAACTCGTGTGTCATGAGCTTCACGAGATCACGCGCGCGCATGCGCATCGGCACGACATACGTCGTCGGATACATGTAGCCTTCAACGCCCGCCCGAGTGGGCAGAATGCCGAGCTCCCGCTCCAGCGACGTGTCGCGGATCCCGGACATGAAGGAATCGCGTGGCACGCCCAGCCAGGTACGAGCGCGCTCGGCGACTTCGAAGCCCATCATCCCTTCGGTGACGGTGAAGCGGACTTCGAGACCACGGCCCTTCTTCAGCGTGGTGACCACACTGCTCCAGCCTGCGTCGCGGTCGAAGGTGTAGACGCCGCTCTTCAGGCTGGACGGCAACGCGCGCATCCGCGCGTATAGACTGAACCAATCCCGGTTCTTGATCACCCCGCGCGACTCGAGCGAGTCCAGCGCCTGGGAATACGTGGAGCCGCGCGGAATGACGACCATCATCTGGTCTGCGGTCGACACGTACGTAGGCGTTTGCGGCGAGCCGCACGCGGCGAGTGCGCACACGAACGCGACTTGCAGCCTCACAACGCCGAACCCTTCCTGGCGTCGAGATAGTGCTGCAACAGCAGCGCCGCGGCCATCGCATCGACCTCTTCCTTGCGGCCCCGTGTCGAGCCACCCATTTCGCGTACGGCGGCCAAAACCCGTGCCGTGGTCATTCGCTCATCCCACATGGTCACCTCGAGCGCCTCGCCTACGCGCCGTTTGATAGCATCGGCGAGCTCCCGCGCGGAGTGAGCGGCATCACCTTCAGCCCCCGCCTCATCCAGCGGCAGACCGACGATAATGCCTACGACGTGATTGCGCGTGACGTGGTCGAGCAGCTGCGCCATGGGGAATCGCTTCCCGGCGCGGCGGGTGAGCGTGGTGAGCGGTTGGGCAAGCGTCTGCGTTTCGTCGGAGAGGGCGAGGCCGATCCGGCGCTCGCCCCAGTCCACGGCGAGAATCCTGCCTTTCACCCTTGCGACATCGTCTGGAAGAATTCCGTGTTCGTTTTCGTGCGCTTGAGCCGCTCGAGCAGGAACTCGATCGCCTCCACCGGCGGCATATCCGACAGGAAGTTGCGCAGCAGGTAGACCTTGTTCAGCTCTTCCTTGCTGAGCAGCAGCTCTTCCTTGCGGGTGCTGGAGCGCTGCACGTCGATCGCCGGGAAGGTCCGGCGCTCGGCGATCCGGCGATCGAGGATCACTTCGGAGTTACCCGTGCCCTTGAACTCTTCGAAGATGACCTCGTCCATGCGCGAGCCGGTATCGATCAGCGCGGTGGCGAGAATCGTGAGCGAGCCGCCGCCTTCGATGTTGCGCGCAGCGCCGAAGAATCGCTTGGGCTTCTGGAGCGCGTTCGCGTCCACACCGCCCGACAGGATCTTGCCTGAGTGCGGCACCACGACGTTGTGCGCCCGGCCCAGGCGCGTGATCGAGTCGAGCAGAATCACGACGTCCTTGCCGTGCTCTACCAGACGCTTCGCCTTCTCAATCACCATATCGGCGACTTGCACGTGCCGGTCGGCCGGTTCGTCGAACGTGGACGAGACGACCTCCACCTGCGGCCCTTTGACGTTCTCCTCCATGTCGGTCACCTCTTCGGGCCGCTCGTCGATCAGCAGCACGATGAGATAGACCTCGGGATGATTCTCGATGATGGAGTTGGCGAGCTTCTGCATCAGGATGGTCTTACCGGCTTTGGGCGGCGAAACGATCAAGCCACGCTGGCCTTTGCCGATCGGCGAGAGAATATCCATCACCCGCATCGATAGATCGCCGTCCTTGCGCTCGAGCTTGAGCTGCTGCTCGGGATACCGGGGGCGCAGGTTGTCGAACGCGACGCGATGCTTCGCTTTCTCCGGCTCTTCGCCGTTGACGACTTCGACCTTGAGCAGCGCGAGGTAGCGCTCGCCCTCCTTCGGCGGCCGGACCTGCCCCATGATCGTGTCGCCGGTGCGCAGGTCGAACCGCTTGATCTGGCTGGGCGAGACATAGATGTCGTCGGGACCGTACAGATAATTCCAGTCCGGGCTGCGGAGGAATCCGTAGCCTTCCGGCAGAATTTCGAGCACGCCCTCGCCACGGAGCACCGTGTCGGTGTCGAGCAGCGACTGCTCGATGCGAAAGATCAGATCCTGCTTGCGGAGCCCGGAGTAGTTGGTGATGTTCAGGCTCTCGGCCATCGCGTGTAGTTCCGCGACGGATTTCCTCTTTAGTTCGGCGATATCCACGTCTGCTTCAGCTCCGTTTGCGGTACGGCGGGGAAAACCCGGGATGGGGGAGTGTTCTCGCTGATAATGAAAACTTGGGATTATGGCGGTGTGCGAACGAGTCATAGTAGGCCGCGCGCCACGGCGAGTCAAGAGCAGCTGTGAGTCTGACCCCCTATCTCATGGCGTGGCGGACCACGCCCCTGCACGACCGGGAAGTTGTTGACGCGCTTGTAGATCCGGCCCACTCTGGACCCTCTCCAGAGCTGGCTGCCGCCCTCCGCCAATGGCCAGGGAGGTACTACTGGTCCAGCGAGCGGGATGGCCTCCATCTCGTGCTCACGCGCCCCACCCTCAAGCCGCGGGAAGCGTGGACGATGCACGCGCTGCTCCTCGCGGCCACGCTGTTCCTCACGACGCTGTCCGGGGCGTTGATCCGTGGGGGCCTTCCCGCCGATTTCGGAGTGCTCCTCAACCCCGCTGCCTGGGACCTCGCGTTCCTGCGTGGCTGGGCCAGCGGGTTCTCGTTCTCTCTCCCGCTCCTCGCCATCCTCTTTTCTCATGAGATGGGGCACTATCTGACGGCGCGCCGCTACCACGTGAACGTGTCCCCCCCCCATTTCATTCCCGGACCTATCCCGCCCATCGGGATCGGGACGCTGGGCGCGTTCATCCGTCTCCGCTCGATTCTCAATGACCGCCGGCAACTCATCGACATTGGCGCCGCGGGACCAATCGCCGGCTTCGTGGTCGCCCTCCCCGTGCTCTGGATCGGGCTGGCGCACAGCGCGATGCCAATAGAGCCAGGCCCGATGGGAATGCAGGTTTCGATCGGATGGGGGACGTGGGTGCTCGGGGACTCCGCGGTGACGCTGCTCGTCCGGCACTTCACGCACTCCGGTCCCGTGGTGCTGAGCCCGATGGCCTTCGCGGGATGGATGGGGATGTTGGTCACGATGCTCAACCTGTTGCCCATTGCCCAGCTCGACGGCGGCCACATTCTGTACGCCGTCTTCCCGCGGGCACAACGGCACGTCGCCCGGCTCTTTTTTGTGCTCGTCATCCTGCTCGGATACTTCTCGAAGAGCTGGTTCGTCTGGGCCTTCGTCGTGCTCATGCTTTCGCGCGGCCAGTTTGGGCATCCCCCCGTGCTCGACTCCTACCGACCACTTCCCAAGTCGCGCATCTGGCTCTTTGTGGCGAGTCTCGTGCTGTTCGCCCTGACCTTCACCCCCGCGCCGTCACCCTGACGCTATTGCGTAAGTCGTAGCGGTCTATAATGTTGTTTCAAACCAGCCCCTGGATCGGCATGCCTGCCCAACCTGCCCGATACACACCAGCCGCTGCGACCGATACGGTCGTCCACGATCTGCCTCCGATTCGCTTTGACGGACAACCCATAGACATCCGACTCTCCCTGCGCCGCACCGAAGACGGCATCTGGCGTGGCCGCATACTGTTCGGGGCGGAAGGGACGGAAGCGGAGCGCTCCAGCGCCGAGATCTTCTGTGCCGGCTCGGAGCAGGATCTGTGGCAATCGGTGCGAGACCTGCGCGATCACCACCTGCGCGACCTGTACCGCTCGCTACTGTAATGGCTGATCTGAAGGCGATGGCGAAGCTGCGGCACGACCTTTCCAATCCTTTATCGGCCATTCTCGCCGAGGCTCAACTGCTGCTCCTCGCGCCGGAGAAATACGACGAGGAGACGCTGGCCGGACTCAAGCAGATCGAGGACCTGGCGCGCAAGATGCGCCAGATGTTGCAAAGCCCAGAGTGAGCCGGCGGCATCGCCCTCGTTTTGCCCCCGCTACCGTCTGGTGGCCCCCCAACACCGTGCGCCGATGGGCAGTGCGCGCCGCCTTCCTTATTAAGCGTTCGCGCCGCAGCTGGGGGGGGTGGGGTGGCGCGCAAGTGACGCGGGTCATGGCGGTTCCGGTCAGACCCCAGTAATCTTAAGCCCCTTCTTTCGGCGGGAGTCCCCGACGTTGGCTGGTCGCAGGTCCCTGCTCTTATGCATGAGCGGTCTGGTCGTGGCTTGTGCTGGAGGGCCACGCCCTAGGCCTGTTACTCCCGCAGAAATCCTCACCCTCACAGCCCAAGCAACACAGCAACCCAGAAACGCTCAGATCCGCTTCCGTCTCGCTGCCGCCCTCATGGCTGCGGGACGCTGCGATACGGCTGTAGTCGTGGCGAATGGCGGCCAGATGCTGGCGCCCGGCGAAGCACTCGGCCCCATGGTCATCGGCGGGTGCCAGGAGAAGGACGGTCGCTACGATCTCGCATTTGCTACCTATACGGACTTTGCCAATCGCTATCCACAGGCGCGGGGCGTTGCGGCCATCCGCGCGCTGGCGCAGCTCGCGCTGCGCACGCAGGCGACTCAGACGGCGAAGCTCGCGCTCGCGCGCGAGTCGACACTGACCAGCCTCGCCCCCGAGCCGTCAACGATCGCGGTGCTGCCGATGACGATCGCGGGCGACTCGAGCCTGCAGCCACTCTCGCGCGGGCTGGCGGAGCTGATGCTGTCCGATCTGGCGATGGTGCGGAGTCTGCGCCTGCTGGAACGCATTCAAGTCGGCGCGCTGCTCGACGAGCTGAAACTGGGTCAGGGCGGGCGTGCCGACCCCAGCACGGCCGCACGCGTCGGACGATTGCTGCGAGCGGAACGGATGGTGCAAGGTGTCGCCGCGATTACGGAGAACGGCCCGGTCCGCATGTCGGCGACAGTCGTCCGCGGTGACGGCAACGTTCGGTCGGGTGCACAGGCGAGCGGCACATTCAAGCAGCTGCTCGACCTCGAGAAGCAGCTCGTGTTCGGTCTCGCGAGAGAGCTCGGGATTCAGCTGACGGAAGCGGAGCGGCAGCGCATCCTGCGTCAGGGGACGAAGAACCTCGCCGCCTTCCTCGCGTACAGTCAGGGACTCGAAGCGCTCGATCGCGGCGACTACCGCGCAGCGGCGGCGGCATTCGCCGCGGCGGTGCGCGCCGATCCCTCGTTCCAGGAAGCCCACGAGCGACAGCAGGCGGCGGAGGCCGCGCCCGCCGTGCAGGCAACACCTGGTGACCTCGTGACGGTCGTCGAAGCCGTCGAGCAGATCGTGCCGCCGGTCGCGCCGGCTGCCGAAGGCGCGCTGAAGCAGGTGACGGTCGACGTGTCAGCGACCGTGGGTGATCTGACGGCGCAGAACGGGATCAGCAGCACGGTGCCCAAGACGACGCCCGAGAGCCAGGGGATCTCGAGCGTCATCCAGGCGTCAGGCATCATCCGCATCATCTTCCGCCTGCCATGACCCCTCCCCCCGCACGCTTTCTGCTGGGATGTGTTTTGATGCCAGGGATGCTCGCGGCCCAGGCTGGCAGCACCGTCGGGCGCACCGGCGTCACCTTTGAGTCGTACAGCTTCGGTTCCGGGCTCGCATTCAAGCGCATCAGCGAATTCACGATTCCGATCGGTGTCACGCAGCGCGTGGGCGACCGCTTCGTCATCGACGTCAGCACCGCATTTGCGCGCGCGTCCGTCAGCGTGGCCGGTAGCGGTGGCGGGGGGGGCGGCACGATCACGCATTCGGGATTGGTCGACACCGATCTGCGTGCCACCGTCAACGTGATTCCCGGCAGGCTGGTGTTCAATCTGGTCGGCACGATCCCCACCGGCGCAACGGCCGTACCTGACACGACGATCCCGTTGTTCGGCGCGACGGCGACGGATCTGCTGGGATTCACGACGCCCAGCTTCGGCTCCGGTGGCGGTGTCTCGGCCGGCTTCGCGTCGGCCTTCAGGATGGGTCAGAACTGGGCTGTGGGAACCGGCGCGAGCTACCGCTACGGCGCGAGCTACGTGCCCGTCAAAGGCGGCAGCGAGATGAGTCCCGGCGGCGAGATGCGCGCGCGCTTTGGACTCGAAGGACCGTTCGGCGGCGGCAAGTACTTCCGCGGGGCGCTCGTGTACACGACGACCGCGGCCAACGATCTTGGCGCGAGCCGGCAGAGCACGATCGGCGACCGCATCCTCGGCTACGCCGCGGTCAGCATGCCGCTCGGCAATTCGCATCTCTCGCTGTACGGCTGGGACATGCGGCGGCGGCGTGCCCGACCCGGAACGGTCTCCGTGCCGCGCGGCAATGTGCTCGCCGTGGGTGGCCGGCTCGACCACCCTCTCGGTCCCAAGGCGACGCTGTCGCCGCTGCTCGAGTTCCGGCACGAGCTGACCGGTCCGTTTCAAACCATGGAGTTGCTCGGCTATCTGCTGCGTGCGGGGACCGATCTGCGGTATCGGTTGAGCGATCGCGCCACCGGCGTGATTCAGGCACAGTTCGCCTTCGGTACCCTGCATGATGGCGGCACAAGCGTCTCGATCGTCGGTCCGCGACTGGGTGCTCTGTTCGAGTGGACGCGGTGAGCCCTTGCCGATGAGGCGTTTCTGTCTGCTGCTCGTTGCGGCACTGACCATGGCGGGGTGCGGCGGTGATGCGGGTCCCTCCTCGCTTAGCTCGGTCGTGATCACCGGCGACTCAACCGTTGGGCTCAACGGCACGCTGCAGCTGACGGCCACGGCGCTCGCGGGCAACGTGCCGATCGCGACCGGTCTGACGTTCGTATGGATTTCTACCGACAGCACGAAGGTTCGCGTGTCGCAAACGGGGCTCGTGAGTGGCGTGCAGCTGGGCAGCGCCAGCATTACGGTCACTGCGGTCCCACAAGTGAGCGGTCCGGTCTCGAGTGCCCCACACGTCGTTCGCACCCGCATCAGCAGAATCGTTTTCTCGCCTTTCGACATCGTGTTGAGTTCGTTGCACGACACGGTGATCGTAAGCGGCGACGCGCGCGATGCCCGGAACAACTCGGTGCCCGGCGTCACGCTCACCTGGCTGTCGCGCAGTCCCGGGATCGTGACCGCGTCCGACAGCGGCATCCATAAGGCGATCGTGAGCGCCGTCGCCAGCGGCGCCGCTCGAATCGTCGCCACGGGCGACGGCGTGTCCGACTCCCTGACAGCCACGGTTCAGCTGGTCCCGGCCCACGTCGCGATCATCCCCAATTCGTTCAGCTCGCTGACGGCGTTTGGCCGCTCCGTGCAGGCGACTTGTGTCGCGACCGATGCGAGGGGCGACACGATCCCGAACCACCCCTGTGACTGGAGCGTCCTGACGGCAGGCGTTGTCTCGGTCAATCCGGTGACGGCCCATACGACGACGGTGACAGCCGTGGGCAACGGCACGACGACGCTTCAAGCACAGGCGGCGACGAGCGTCGTCGGGACCGCCTCCATCACGGTGAACCAGATTCCCAAGACGGTACAGATCTCGCCGGCGAACTTTGGCATACCCGATGTGACGATGCAGACCAACCAGACGGCGCCGTTCTTCGCCGCGGTCTTCGATTCCCTGGATCATCCGGCGTTGCAGGATAGCGTCACCTGGTCATCGAACGATTCGACGCGGGCGAAGGTGGCAGCCACGGCGACGCTCGATTCGACGCTGATTACGACGTTCGCATTGACGGGAGCGGCCACGATCACAGCGACAGCGGGGCCGGCGTCCGCGTCGCGCGTGGTGAACGTGAGCTCGTCGCCCATCAGCTTCGCGAACGACGTGCAGACCATCTTCAACACCAGCTCGCCGCCATGCACCAATTGCCATCCATCCGCTGCGGGCATGAACCTCACGGCCGGATCGTCATACGGCAGCATCGTGAATCAGAGCGCGTCGGAGGTGCCGGCGATGAAACGGGTGCGCCCGTTCATGCCGGATTCGTCCTATCTCGTCCACAAGATTCAGGGGACGCAGAATTCGGTCGGAGGCACCGGCGCACGGATGCCACTGGGGTGCAGCGGCAACGGCTGCTTGTCCACCGCGTCGATCAACATCATCCGAAACTGGATCTTGCAGGGGGCCCTGCAGAATTGAGATAGCCGTAGCCGTTCGCGAGATACAGCGCGAGGAGGACGGCGGTTGCCGCACTGACGCCGTATTTCCAGATCGCGGGAGCAGCGGAGGCGGACAACAAGCCTTCGATTGTCCCGGCAATTAAGAGCAGCGTCACCACCGCGCCGATCATGCGCGCCGCGATGCGTCCCTCCACGACCAGGGCGTCTTTGCGGGCGCGGTCGCCCGGCGCGATCATCGCCTTGGCCAATCGAAAACCGGCACCCGCCGAGATGAAGATCGCGGTCAGTTCCAGGACGCCGTGGCCGAGGACGAAGGTCAGCAGATAGTTCATCGCCTGGTAGTTGCGAAACAGTCCCAGGACGAGCCCCAGCATCATGCCATTGGTGAACAAGAGCCAGGCCGTCAGCAGACCACCCGTCAGCCCCCCCACGAACGTGCCGAAAGAGACGGTGATGTTGTTCGTAATGATCCATGCCGCCATCGGTGGTCGATCTTCCCTGCTGGTCTCGGCGTAGCCGCGGCCTTCCGCCTGGTTCTCGGCCGCTGCCTCGGCGCGCGCCACCATGACCGGCGACAGCAGTTCTTCCGCCAGCGCGGGCCGCTCGCGAATCATCACGTAGCCCACCACTGCGGGAACCGAGAAGAGGAGGAAGGCGAGCAACACGTACCGCCAGGACTGCACGACGGCCGCGGGAAAGTCGCGCAGAATGTGGTGCGGGAGAGGCGTGCGCTGCTTGCCCCGAGCGCGGTACAAGGCATTGTGGCCCGCGGTGACGACCCGCTCCAAATAGGCGATGACTCTGGGGTCGACCTGGTAGGTGCGGGCGCGCGCGAGATCGGCGGCGACCTCGCGGTACTGCGCCGCGAACGCGGGAATCTCCCCCGGCGCCAGCGCCGCGACGCCGGACCGCTCCATACGGAGCGCCGTCGTCCGGAACGTCTCCCACCCCTGTCGTTTCTTCTCGACGAACCTCTCAGCAGGGACGGTGATGCGGCCGGCGGCGCCAGCTTTGGCGCGCGGCGCGAACCGGCTGCGGCGCTTGCGCTGCTCCTCGGCAAAGACCGTCACGAGATAGGCCTGCAGGTCTCCGCTGCGCCGCGGGATGCGCTGCTCGAAGCGCCGCACCAGGTCGGTCGTGATGCGCACCTGCACTTCCGGCGTCAGGTCGTTGATCCGTCCCAGGAATCGATCCAGCAAGCGGAACTCTTCCTCGGACAGGTCCGGCGGACCGGTCTCGAGCGGCTCCGCGACCGCCTCCTCCGCGGCTGACGCGGGCGCGCCCAGGGTCCAGTCGGTTGGGTGATCGCGCACGACGATGGTGCCCGCCGCCATGTCTCCTGGGCGCTTGTTGCTCGGGTGCAGGAACATCGAGAGCAGGGCCGGCGCGAACGGAATCGGGAAATAGCAGTCGATAAAACGGACGAGATTTCGGATGACGGCGGCCGTTGGGGTGACCGACCGGCCCGTATCCATCACCACGCGAATGCCCAGCACCTGTTTGCCGGGGGTCCGGCCGCCGTTTAATGCCTCGAACAGCGTGAAGTAGCCCCAGAGGAAACAGAACGTGAGGAGGATCATCGCAGCGCTCAGCCAGCTCCGTGCCATCCCGCGCGAATCGACGAGGCTGCCGACGATCGCCTCGACGCTGATCCAAAGCGCAAAGAGTCCGATTGAGAGCAACAGCAGATCGAGCAATCCGGCGGCTAGGCGCGACCCGACCCCCGCCAGCTCGAACTGGACGTCCACGTGCTCCGGCGTCTCGACGCCGTGATGCTGCCGTAGATCGAGGTCTCGCGCGGAAGCCGCCATGTCCTCATCTTACCGCGTGACCCCTCGCGGAGCGACCCATTAATACGAACCTCAGGCCCATGCGGCTGGGCGAGATTCTCGACGGGAGCTTTAACATCTACCGGCGTCACTTCGGCCTGTTCATGCGGCTGAGTCTGATCCTGGTGTGGCTCCCAACCGCTGCCGGCATCTACCTGAACCTGCGGTACAGCGGCAACCCGTTCCAGCTCCTCAACCTGCTCGAGCAGCATCTGGGGGAGAGCATCGGCATCGGCCTCCTGGGTCTGGTCGTGTGGACCGCATGCAGCCTGCTGCTCAAGGCCGGGACGATTCGGGTCATCTCGGACTCGTATCTGGGCCACGAGCCGGAGCTGGGAGCGTCGCTGCGATTCGGCGTGGAGAAGATCGTTCCACTGCTGCTCGTTGGTCTCAGCAAGACGCTGCTGATCATCCTGCTCTATCTCGCGGGAGCGCTCGTGGTCGGGCTGATGTATGTGATGGGCAAAATGATCAGCCCCGGAATGGGCGGATTGATGATATTTGCGGGGGTAATCGCCGCGGTGTGGCTCGTGGTTTGGATCTCCTGTGCCTACGCGATGACGACTCCCATCGTGGTGCTCGAGGCCCTCTCCAGCTCGTTCGATGCGTTCGGGCGCTCCTGGGAGTTGACCCGCGACGCGCGGGGCAAAGTGTTCGGCACCGTGGTCGTCACGTGGTTGATTTCCCAATTCCTGCCGCAGCTCGTGATCGGTGGCATTAGTGGCGCGCTGGGAGTCGCGGGTAACGAGTCACTGCAGCCGCTGTTCGTCGTGATCGCTTCGCTAATGGGGATCGTGTTGGCGCCGATCCTGCCCTGCGCGCTTACGCTGCTCTACTACGATCTGCGGGTGCGGCGCGAAGCATTCGACATTCAGGTCCTGAGCGAGCAATTGGGGACGGGGATACACTGAACGGCGCCTGGCTTTTCCTGCTGCAGTCGTTGTACGGTCCAGCGCCCCCCCCGTTTCCTCCCCCCCCGGACTCGCTGCGGCGCGTGATCGGTCAGGTGTTCGCGCGGCCCGAGTTTCAATGGGTCGAGCGCCGGCGCTTAGCGTCCTGGCTCGTGCGCCAGTGGCATAACCTGCTCGAGTGGCTTAACCGGCTCGCCGCGCAGCATCCGATCGGCTTCGACATTGGCCTGGCCCTCGTCGTCGTCGCCCTCATCGCGCTGCTGGTGCATATCGCGTACGTCATGTGGCGCATCGTGCGCCCGACGGCGCGGACAGGACGCGCCCACGGCGGGGCCGGGGGGGGGGCGGGAGTGATCGCGGATGCCGCCGCGCATCTCACCTATGCAGAGGAGCTGGCACGCGCCGGCCGCTACGCCGAAGCGCTCGGGCATCGCTTCCTCGCTCTCGTTCTCGAGCTCGATCGGCGGAAGGCGCTGCGCTTCCACGCATCGAAGACGCCTGCCGAGTACGTCGGGGAAGCGCGGCTGACCGACCGGGGGCGCGCGTCGCTCGCGCAACTCGTCGCCCAGTTGTACCGCCACCTCTTCGGGGCGGTGCCATGCGATGCCGGCGAGTATGAGGTATTCGGCGACACTGCGGAGGAGCTGGCGCGAGGGCAGTATGTCGTACCGGCTTGAAATCGGGACCGCGCTGCTCCTGGCCGTCGCCATCGTGATCGGCATCTGGGCGGCAAATCAGAAGCCCACGACACCCGATCTCGATTTTCGCACGTCGACATATCTCAGCGGCCCGAGGGGCAGCCAGGCGCTGTACGAGGTGCTCTCGAGTCTCGGCCGGCTTTCGGAGCGCCGCCGGACGCCGCTCTCGACCCTGGCAACCGAGCGCGCGCACCGTCCGGCGATCCTCGTGTTGCTCGATCCCATCATCGACCTGCAGGACGCCGAGGTCGAGCAGGTCGCGCGCTACGTGCGCGCTGGGGGCGCGGTGGTCGCGACGGGAGATGGCGCCGGGGTCACGTTCTGCACGGGATGGCGCACGCATTCGGGCGGCATCGGCCACACCGACACCGTTGGCGTCCGCTCGCTCGAGACGGACGTGCGCCTGCCCCCCACGGCGCGGGTATTGACGGCACGCACACCCGAGACGACGCCTCGTGGTCATCTCGAACGGCTCAGAAAAGGTGCCGAGGAGGATTCTCGGCCGGACGCCTGCAACACCCTGGTGCCGTTTAGAGTCGACACGGTCGTCGTGGCGCTGAACAATCGCCCGGCGATCCTGCGTCTCCGGTATCGCGGCGGCGGCACGATTGCACTCGTCGCCGATCCAGCATGGTTCAGCAACCGCGCGTGGCGCGATACCGATGTTCCTATTGCCCTGTTGCCGCTGCTCACGCCGCGGGCTGAGCGGCCCGGACGGGTCGTGTGGGATGAGTACCACCAGGGATTCGGGTACGGCAATCAGGGATCGTTCTCCGCGCGCACGTGGGACTGGTTGCGCAGTACGCCGGTGGGGTGGGCGATTCTGCAGCTCGTTGCCGTCGCCCTTGTCTGGCTCGCGATGACATCGGTGCGCTTCGGTCCTGCGCATTCGGTGATCGAACGACGGCGCCGCTCCCCGCTCGAGCATGTGGAAGCGCTCGGGGCCGGCCTCGAGAGCGCGGCCGATACCGACACGGCCGTGGAGCGGCTTGCGCTGGGATTGCGCCGGCGTCTGAGCCGGGCCGGCCAGGTTGGAGATGGCAACGTGCTGCCCTGGCTCGAGAGCCTCGAGCTCGCGATGCGCGGTCCGCAGGGCCGCGCCGCGGTTCGGCGCTTGCACCACCTGCTCACTGCACGCGATCGGGACGAGCAACGCGTGCTCCTTGCCGCTCAAGCCGTGGAGGACGTGTGGGAGGAACTGCGCCCGCGCACGACGCGCAACGCATCGTAGAAGCATTACGGAAAGTGGTGCTGGGACAGGAGGCGGCGACTCTCGAAGTCCTCGTCTGCTTGCTCGCGCGCGGGCACATCTTGGTCGAGGGCGTCCCCGGGACTGCCAAAACTCTCTTGGTGCGCACGCTCGCGCTTGCGCTCGATGTGCGGTTCGTGCGTATCCAGTTCACACCCGACCTGATGCCGGCCGACATCACCGGCATCACGCTGCTCACTGGAGCGCAGCAGTTCTCCTTTCGGCCCGGGCCGGTCTTTGCCGATCTCGTGCTGGCCGACGAAATCAACCGCGCACCCGCCAAGACGCAGGCGGCGCTGCTCGAGGCGATGCAGGAGCGAACCGTCACGGTGGACGGCCAGAGTCATCCACTGTCTCCGACCTTCACCGTCTTCGCCACGCAAAACCCGATCGAGTTCGAGGGCACCTACCCGCTCCCCGAGGCCGAGCTCGATCGCTTCATGGCCAAGGTGCAGATCGGCTATCCGTCGGCTGGCGTGGAGCAGGGGATTTTGACGCGCTACGTCGACGGTTTCGAGGCTGATCGCACCGACACGTACGGGGTGAGCCCCGTCATCAACGCGGAGGGGCTCGAGGGACTGCGTCAGGCGGTCGATACCGTGCGAGTCGAGCCGCGCATCACCGGTTACATCACGGCTATCGTGCGTGCCACACGCGAAGCTGCCTCACTGACCCTGGGCGCGAGCCCGCGGGCGGGCGTGGCGCTCTTCAAGGCGGCGCGGGCCGCGGCCCTGGTCGACGGCCGCGACTACGTGATCCCCGACGACGTCAAGCGGCTCGCCCCGGCGATTCTGCGGCACCGTGTCAATGTCGCGCCGGAGCTCGAGCTTGAGGGTGTCACCGCCGATCAGGCGCTCAAGGCGATTCTGGATCGGACCGAGGCGCCTACCGCGTGAACCTCCAGCCCCTGCTCTTGGCCGGCGCCGTCGTGGGCGCCTTCATCGGGCTCTGGTATGTGCTGGGCAGTGTCGCAGGCATGCTGTGGACTCCGCGCGCGCTGCTAATTGCGGCGACCGTGTCGGTGTTCGGCGCAGCCGGACTCTGGATGCCGTGGGGCCTCGACGTCATGCTGCTCGCCGATCTCGTGTTGATCCTGCTCATTTGGCTCGACGCGACGCTCGCACAAACCGTCGTAGTGAGCCGCGAGCCGCTACCGGCGCTCTCGGTGGGTCACACGGGCGAGGTCGTTTACCGCTGGACCAATCCCTCAATGCGACGCGCGCGGCTGCAGGTGCGCGAGGTCCGTCCCGAGATCCTGGGCGGCGCCCAGCCACCTCGCACCGTGGGAATCCCGCCGCGCTCGGCGACGCGCGAGCAAGTGCCGGTCGTGCCGCTGCGGCGCGGGCGGGAGACAGGTGGAGTAGGCGGGTTCATCGTCGACAGCATGGGGCCGTTGGGGCTCGGGCGCCACCGCGCCCGGCTGCCGCTGCCGTGGGACGTCGTGGTGTATCCGCCGCTCGTTTCGGTGCGCCTGCGGGCGTCGGTGGCCGAGGCGTTACGGCGGCGCGATGTCGGCATGAAGGCGATTCGCAAGCTCGGAGAAGGGCGGTTATTCGAGTCGCTGCGCGAGTGGGTTCCGGGCGACGACCTGCGGCACATCGACTGGAAAGCGACGGCGCGGCGCGCCAAGGTGATCACGCGGCAGTACGAAGCGGAGCGGCGCCAGCAGGTCCTGCTCGTGCTCGATACCGGCCGGCTCATGACGGCCGATGTCGCTGCCGGCGTGGCGCGGCTCGACTTCGCGGTCCAGGCGGCGCTCGAGCTGGCCTATGCCGCGGCGCAGCATGACGACAACGTCGGCATCATGACGTTTGCCGACGGCGTGCAGCACTTCGTCGCGCCCGAACGTGGGCGCACCGGCGTGCGGCGGGTGCTGGATGTGCTGGCGGAAGTGCAGCCCAAGCTGGTCGAGCCGGATTATCCGGGGGCGTTCCGCTATCTCGCGGCTCGTAACCGCAAGCGCGCGCTGACGGTACTGTTCACGGACGTGATCGATCGCTTTGCGTCCGATGCGCTCGTCGCGAACGTCGCCACCCTACGCCCGCGACACCTTCCCCTCGCGGTGACCCTGCGCAACCCCGAGCTCGATGCCGTTGCCATGCAGCGTCCGGCGACGCCGCGCGACGCCTTCCGCAAGGCGGCGGCCGAGGAGTTGCTGCATGCGCGGGAGGAGGCATTGGGGCATATGCGGCGGGCGGGTGTGCTGGTGATTGACGTCACACCGCAGCGCGCGGCGCAGGCGGTGGTGGCCAAGTACTTGGACCTCAAACGGCGAGGTACGCTCTAAGTCACTGTCTGGCCCGAGCCAGCCGCGTATTGTATGTTCGGTCCTCACGTTCACGGATTGGCCTGGATGCGCGGTTTCGACCGAGCTACCCCCGTCGTGATGCTCGCAGTGGCGCTGACAGGTGCCACCTGTGCCTTCCCAACCGACAAGAGCGACGCCGTTTTTGTGACGGTGAACGTACCCCAGCAGCTCGTCTTGCAGGGGGAGAGCATGATCGTGTCGGCGACGATATGGCAACGCACAGGCAAGGATTCGGTGCAGATCAAGAATGCCTCGTTCCATTGGACCATCGACAACACCTCGCTCGCGACCGTCACGGACCAGGGCCACGGCGATGCCGAGGTGACCGGCGTGAAGCCCGGGCGCGTCACGCTCAGCGTCCGAGCCATCGATTTCGAGAAGTCCCAAACCGCCTACTCCGCCCTGCGGGTGGCGAAGCCCCTCGAGGTCGACAGCGTGCGACCCTCTCCCGTGCGTTTCGGCGAGCTCCTGACTGTCTATGGCGTCGGCGCAGACTCGCTGTTTCTGGCGAGTCTCAATGGTGTGTCGTTGATCGAGTATCCGTTTTCGCGCAAGCGTGATGCCACGACTGGATTGGGAGCGATGTCCTTCTGGGTACCGATGCCCGCCCGGTCCGACCCCCTGTTTTATCTCGGCGCGGGTGTCTTTGGCTTCGCGGCGGAGTCGACGCACGTGAAGTTCGAGGACCTGTTTGAGCCGAACGACACGGTGCCGACGAATCTCAGCTTGGATGTCCCCGGGCCGTGGCCGGGAACGATTCTGGCTCCGGTGGTCTTCACGAACCCCGCGCTGGCATTCGAGCCCGTGGTCCGGTCGAAAAGCGGTATCGACTGGTACCGCTTCACGACCACCAACAACAACCAGGCGTTCACCTTTTTCATTAACTACCCGTCGAGGGCCGACACCACCACCCGAATTTTCCTGGTCGATTCTCTCTCTTACCTGGCCAACGGCGATCCGTTGAAGGATCCGATCGAGAAGTTCGCCGGGCGCGATTCTGCGGACTACATCGGCTCTTCGTTCTTTCGCTGCAAGGGGTTTGTCTTCAACCCACACCAGGCGCCCCGAGAGTCCACGACGATTGCCCTCAAGACCCTGTCGCGTCACGCGGTGCACATCCTCGCGAACTGGACGCGGCCGGCTCGCTACGGCCTGACGGTCCTGAGCGGGTATTACACGGCCGATCCGCGCATCAAAGCGGATGCGTATGAGGAGAACGACTTCTGCACGTACGCCGACTCCGGGAATCGGCGCATCTCGCTGGCAACGCCATTCTCCGACACGCTGACGATCGACAATCCCCATGACATCGACTGGCTGCGCATCGATGTTCCCGGCACGGGCCCGATCATCGTGCATCTGCAAACCAAATCGCGACCGTTCGTGGGAACGGCGGTCGATAGCTCGGATATCGATTTGTATGTCATGGCGGTCCCCAACCCGGCGACCGCGACCGGATTGACGCTCGTAGCGCTCGACACTGCTCGCGGCTCCGCCAACAACATCACGGCGTCGCTGGTAGGTGGGTCGAGCTACTACGTCGCCGTCATGGACTTCGCCGGCGTTCCGACGCGGTACTCGTTGTGCATGGCCGTGGGCGTCGTATGCACGCTCATCCCGAGTGCACCCTACCCATCGAACGCCATGACGCCGTCGGTCACACCGGTGATCGCGCCACGGCGTCGCGGCATCCCCAGCACCGGTCCCATTGTGGAATCCACTCGGGCGAGCGGCGCTGACCTGCTTCGCCGCAGGAACCCCCGCGAGTGAGCGGCGGCGCGGCAGGCTCCATGATGGAGTGTCTCAAGTGCCACACGCCGCTGCCGAACGGAAGCAAGTTCTGCTACGCCTGCGGCGCGGACGTCACCGGTGGCGGCACGATGGGCGCGAGTGCCGGTGGGATCGAAGCCTTGATGCAGCGGCTGCAGCGGCTCGTGGAAGGGAAGTACAAAGTCGAGCGCATGCTGGGCAAAGGCGGCATGGGCGCCGTCTTCCTTGCGCACGACCTCACGCTCGAGCGCCAGGTCGCCATCAAGGTGCTGCCACCCGACATCTCGATGGACGAGCACATCGTCAAGCGCTTCCAGCAGGAAGCGAAGACGTCGGCGAAGCTTGACCACACGAACATCATCCCGATCTACCGGGTCGAGAGCGAAGGCGGCCTCAATTACTTCGTGATGAAGTACATCGAGGGGACGTCACTCGAGGACGTGCTCGATCAGAAGCAGCCGCTGACCATCGACTACATCCAGCGCGTCTTGTGGGAAGCCGCCTGCGCGCTCGGACACGCGCATCAACGTGGGGTGGTGCACCGGGACGTGAAGCCGGCCAACATCATGTTCGACCACGACGGTCGAGTGATGCTGACCGACTTCGGGATCTCGAAGGCGCTGCAGGCGGCGACGGGCTTCACCGGGACCGGCATGATCATCGGCACGCCGCACTACATGGCGCCGGAGCAGGCCAAGGGCGGGACGGTGGACGGACGCGCCGACCAGTACTCCATGGGCGTCGTCGCTTACCGCATGCTCACGGGAGAGCTGCCGTACACCGGCGATTCCGTTCACACAATCCTCTATAAGCACATCTTCGAGGAAGTGCCGAGCGCCGGCGCGAAGCGCAGCGACGCGCCGCCGTTTCTCACCGCGGCGGTCTCGCGCTCGCTGTCCAAGGAACCCGACCAGCGGTTCGCCACGATGGAGGAGTTTGCGACCGCCGTGTGGCCGGAGCAGCCGGTCGCCACGCCGAAGGCGGGGAGCGCGTCCAAGAGCCCGCGCCGACCTCCCCCGCGGCCGGCGCGCACGGCATCGGCCGATGCGCCGACCGAGATGACCAACGCGCCCACGACGCCCATCCCGCGCGCCGGGATGAAGATCCCGGCGGGAAAAAAGAAGCAGCGCTCGAGCGTCGGCATGGTGGTCGGCGCGCTGGTGGTCGTTGCCGCCGGTGTCGGCGGGTATCTCGCACTGGGTACAAAGAGCGAGCCGCCGCCTCGAGGCTCGCTGCCTCCGGCGCCACCGCCGGTGGCGGCCCCCGTCGAAACGGTGCGTGTCGCGGCGCAGCCGCCACCGGCGGCGTCGAGACGAGCCCCTGACAACCGCCGGCAGGCCGCGCCGCCGCCCGCGCCGCCGCCGGCTCGCGTAGCCGCACAGGGCTCTGTCTCGGTGAACTCGAATCCGCCGGGGACGCTGTTCATCGACGGCCGCGACCTCGGGCCCGTTCCCGTGATCGAAGAGCCGGTATCCGTCGGCCGGCACACCATTCGCGTCGAGCGCCCGGGCTACAAGACCAAGACCGAAACTATCGACGTGCCGGCCAATAACCCCGTTCGCAGGACCTACGTGCTCGAACCGGAGGGATCGCAGTGATGCGCCACTCGACCTGGCTGCTCCTCGCCATTTCGTTGCTGTGTCCGCCTGCGATCGCCGCACAAGCAATTCAGAACGTCACACTGCGCCGCGCGCAGCAGGCGTTCGACAATCTCGATTATCGCCAGGCGCTCTCGCTCGGTCAGGCATCCCTGCGCGAGCGGCTCACCGGGTTCGAGCGGGCGCGCGCGTACGAGCTGCTGGGATTCACCTACAGCGGGATGGACTCGATCCTCAAAGCAGTGGATGCGTTCAAGCAGGTCGTCCTGATCGAGCCCGAGCGCGACCTCGATCCCACTCGGACGTCGCCCAAGGCGCTGAGCGCGTTTCAGGTCGCGCTCACGCAGATCCTCGTGGTCCGGCAGCTGCGCGTCGATAGCGTCGAATTCATCGGGGGTCAGGGGGCGGTGGCGATGCGCTATACCGTGACTCAGCCATCGCGCGTCGTGACACGGATTACGGGCGGGGGGCTGGGAAGCATGCGCATTGATTCGACCGTGGCGAACGGCCAGGTCAACATTCGCTGGCCGGCCCGCACGCCGAGCGGCGATCCGGTCCCGGCCGGGAATTACAATGTCGTGGTCGAGGCGACGGTGGGGCAAAACAGCTTCTCGACGTCTCAGCCGATTCGCGTCACGCATGGCGCGGTAGATACGCTGCCCCATCTCACCAGTCTGCCGGGCTACACCTATCTGCCCGAGACCGAAGTGCCGCCCAAGAGCTGGCGGCCGATGGGTCTCGCGCTGGTGTACACGGGGATCGCGCTCGCCGGCACGTCCGCGCTGTCGCACGGCGATCTGGGGTCCGCATCCATGCGCGAGGGCGGCATGATCGGTGGCGGCATCGTGCTCGCGGGATTCGTGATGACGTTGAAGAAGCCCGCGCCGCAGCCCGCGCGCGGCAATATCCTGTACAATTCGCTTCTGCGCGAACAGATCACACGCCGCAATACGGAAATCGCACAGGAGAATACGCGGCGCCGCCAGCAGGTGGCGCTGAGTGTCGTGGCGCTGCCGCGCGCCGGAGGTGGGCGATGAGATTCGTCGCCCCTGCCGCGGTGGTGATGACTCTTTCCATCATTCCGACATTCCAGCTTTCCGGCCAGCATTTCAGCATCGGCCCCCAGATCGTCTTCGGCGACTATCGTGAAGTCTCGCCCGATCTGCACTATCAGGGGGGCGGCATCGGCGCGAACGCGTCAGTCGAGTGGAAGAAGTTTTCCGCCGACGTCGCGCTCTCGAAGGTGCAGTACAAACCGGTTGTCGGCGGAGCGGCCACAGCCGTCTTCAACGCTTCGGAAGTAGACGTCCGCTTGCGCTACTACATCTCTGGCCCCGTCTCCGCGGAATTGGGTATGATCAATCGCAAGGCGGATCCGGAGTTCGAGGCACAATCTGTCGGCGCCATCACGGCGGGGGCGCAGATGGCGTATCTGTTGGGACCAGGCGTGCGGATGGCGTTGCGCGGCGGTCTGATGTTTGGCGCCAAGTATTCGGGCGGAGGCACGACGTCGGGTCTCGGCGCGCTGCAACTGGGTCTTGGGCTCACCGTCGACGCGCTGCGTGGACGAGTCCGCTTCACGGGAGACTACGGATTCCAGCGGTTTTCGCGCGAGACGAGCAATGGCA
>DATGVC010000118.1:0-13280 GCA_035300745.1 Gemmatimonadales bacterium
GCGTCACCTGCTGGTATTGACCGCCGGTCCGACAGTGATTCGCATTGTTCCTCCGCTCACGATCACGTATGACGACCTCGAGCGCGGTGTCGCGATCCTCGAAGAGGTGTTTGCGTGACCGGCCTGTCGATCAAGCCACGCCGCGCTCCCCAGCCTGAAGCCACGCTGCGCCCGGCGACGCTTGCGGATGTCGCCGCGATGGAAACATTGATGGCGCCGTTCGTGGCGACAGGGGATCTGCTGCCGCGCTCGAACTACGATCTCTGCCGGCACATCAAGGAGTATGTCGTGGCTCTGGCCCCCTCCCGCGACGGCAGCATCGTCGGCACGGGGAGTCTCAAGGTCTACAGCACGCAGCTGGCGGAAATCGCCGGCCTCGCGGTGCGCGACGACCAGCAGGGCCGTGGCGTGGGGAAAGCGTTGGTCGAAGCGCTCCTCGTAGACGCGCGCGCGCTGGGACTGCACGAAGTGTTCGGCCTGACTCGCAAACCCCTGTTTTTCACGAGGCTCGGCTTCCGCGTCGCCGAGAAGGAGCAGTTCCCTCTCAAGGTGTGGGCCGATTGCGCGCGCTGCCCCCGGCAGCACGCCTGCGACGAGGTGGCTGTAGCGCTGACGCTGTAGCGCCGTAGCGTAGTTGACACCTTCAGCGCCCCCCGGAGAGATTCCCGGTCTGCCGATCCTTCCTGAGGAGTGCACTTGATGGCCCCGGTGGCCCCCGCCCGCGTCATCTTCTGGGACGTGGACACGCAATACGACTTCATGAAGGCGGACGGCAAGTTGTACGTGCCGGACGCCGAGCAGCTCATTCCCAACCTCCGCAAGCTCACGGACTACGCGCATGGACACGGCATCCGCATCGTGGCGAGCGCCGATGATCACGTCCGCGAGCACGCCGAGATCTCGGCCACTCCCGATTGGAAGGCCACGTTTCCGCCGCACTGCCTCCGCGGAACGCCCGGGCAGCGAAAGATTGCGGAGACCGCCCTGCGGGATCCGCTCGTGATCGAGCCGGAGCCGCAGGACGGCACCGCGCTTGCGACACGGGTCAAGAGCCACCGTGGCGACATCCTCTTTCATAAGCATCGTTTTGATGTCTTCTCCAATCCACATGTCCTTTCCGTGCTGGACGTGCTGAATCCCCACGACATCGTCCTCTATGGTGTCGCGCTCGACGTGTGCGATAAGTACGCCATCGAAGGGCTACTGCAGCACCGACCCCAGGTGCGCCTGTTTGCGGTCGTGGACGCGATGAAGCCGATCGATCGCGACGTCGCCGAGCACCTGCTCAAGGAGTGGGGCGAGGAGGGCGTGCGGCTCGTGAAGACAAGCGAGGTAGTGATGGGCGGGCTCGTCGAAGAGTTGGTGCGGGCCAGCGCATGACGTCTACCGCATCAGTTCCGACTCACGCGGTCGCTGTCCCCACCTTCGGCAAGTTTTTCCTCCCCGGGCCGACGGACGTTCATCCCGACGTTCTGGAGGCCATGATCCGGCCGATGATCGGGCATCGCTCGTCGGCGATGGAAAAGCTGCTGCAGGGCATCGCCCCGAAGCTGGGGGCGGCGTGCCGCACGGCCCGGCCGGTATTTGTCGGCACCAATTCCGCCACTGGGTTCATGGAAATGGCGGTGCGCAACGGTGTCCGCCGCCGGGCGCTGTCGCTCGTCAACGGCGCCTTCAGCGAGCGGTTCGCCGGCATCGTCGGCGCCTGCGGCAAGGAGTGCATCCGGCTCGACGTGCCGCTCGGGGCGGCGGTCGAGCCCGACATGCTGCGCGACGCCTTGAGGCGTACTCCTGTGGACGCCGTGACGTGCGTCCACTCAGAGACATCGACCGGAGTGCTGCAGGACGTCGCCGGCTACGCCGCAGTGGTCCGGGAGTTCGACGACGTGCTCCTGCTCGTCGATTGTGTGACATCGATGGTGGGCTCGCCGGTCGAGACCGATGCCTGGAAACTCGACTTCGCGTTCACCGGCTCGCAGAAGGCCCTGGCGTTGCCGCCCGGTCTCGCGCTGGGGGTGGCATCAGAGCGGATGGTCAATCGCGCCAAGACCCTCGAGGAGCGCGGCGCTTACTTCGATTTGATCAGCTTCCTGACGGCGACGACCAAATTCCAGCCGACCAACACGCCCGCGGTGTCGCTGCTCTACGCGCTCGAAGTGCAGCTCGCGCGGATCGAGCGCGAAGGCGGTATCGAAGCTCGCTGGAGGCGCCATGACGCGATGCGGCGGCGTGTCGAAGCGTGGAGCGCAGAGCACGGCGTGAAGTTCCTGCCGCGCGAGGGCCGCCACAGTTGGACCGTATCCTGCCTGCGGCTGCCCGAAGGAAAGCACTCCAAGGATGTCGTCGGCGCGCTCAAGCAGCAGGGATGGACGATCGGAGCGGGGTACGGTGCGCTCAAGGACTCGACGATCCGCATCGGACACATGGGCGATCACACCGTCGCGGGGCTGGACGAGCTGCTGCCGCTGATCGGCCGGGCGCTGGAATGACCCCCCCTCCTCCCTGGCGCGTCGTCGTGGCCGACCGCGTGGCGGGAAGCGGCCTCGATTTGCTTTCCAAAACCCCCGACATCGAAGTCATCGATGTCGCCGGGAAGCCGGCGGAGCTGGATAAGGCGATCGCCGGCGCTCACGCGCTCATCGTGCGCAGTGAAACGCGCGTCACGGCGAGCCTGATGGCCCGCGCGCCCCACCTGCGGGTAGTCGCGCGGGCCGGGACGGGCGTCGACACGATCGACGTGCAAGCCGCGACGCGGCGCGGCATCGCGGTGATGAACACGCCGGGCGCCAATACGGTCAGCGCCGGCGAGCATGCGATGGGCCTGCTCTTGGCCCTGGTGCGGCGCATCTCGGACGCCGCGGCCGCGATGCGGCGCGGCGAATGGGACCGCAAGCGCTTCGAAGGGACCGAGCTGCGCGGCAAGACGATGGGCGTCGTGGGCCTGGGCCGGATCGGCGGCCACGTCGCGCAGTTGGCGCGCGCGTTCGGTATGCAGGTGGTTGGCCACGATCCGTATCTGCTGCCGGAGCGCGCGGGCGAGCTGCACGTCCGCCTGCTGTCCCTTGAAACACTGCTGCGCACGGCGGACGTCGTCACGCTGCATGTCGCGCTGACCGACCAGACGCACCACCTCATTGACGCGACACGCCTCAAGCTGATGAAGCCGACTGCGGTGTTGATCAACACCGCGCGCGGAGAGCTGGTCGACGAAGCGGCACTTGCCGAAGCCGTCAAAGAGAAGCGCATCGGCGGCGCGGCCATCGACGTCTTTGCTGTCGAGCCGCTCCCCGCCGACTCGCCACTCCGCGGGCTCGATCGCGTGATCCTGACGCCGCACCTCGCCGCCTCCACCGCCGAGGCGCAGGAGCGCGTGGCGATGGAGATCTGCGGCGCCGTGCGCGACGCGCTGGTCGCGGGCGACCTCTCGTTCGCGATCAACGTGCCGGGCATGGGCGGCGATCTGTTGCGGCGGCTCGCGCCGCTGCTCGATCTGGCTCGCCGGCTGGGTCGCCTGGCGCTTGCCCTGGCGGAGGGGCCGGTGAAAGCGGTCGAAGTCGCCTACGGCGGCAAGGAAGAAGCGGCGCAGCGACCGGTGCTCATGTCGGCGCTCGAGGGGTTGCTCGAGGCCATGAACGCCGGCCCCGTGAGCCTCGTGAACGCGCAGGTGCTGGCCGAAGAGAAGGGCATCCGGCTCGGCACGCGGACGGGCGCGCCGGAAACGGGGTTCGAGACGTCGATCGGCGTGAAGGTCGACACGGCCCGCGGACGCGTGCGCGTCACCGGGGCGCTCATCGGGGACAGCCACGGACGGGTCATCCGCATCGACGATTACCATGTCGACGTCGTCCCTGATGGCTGGATGCTCGTGATCCGCAACCGGGACGTCCCGGGCGTGATCGGACGGGTGGGATCGGCGCTGGGGAGCGCCGGCATCAATATCGCGAGCTACCACCAGGCGCGGCGTTCGTCACACAGCGCAGACGGAGGGGGAGGGGCGGGGCCTGCCGACGCGCTCGCGGCCATCAACGTCGATCAGGCGCTGACCAACGGCGTGCTCGACAAGCTTCAGGGGTTGCCGGACGTACTCGACGTCCGGCTGGCAAACTTCGGAGCCTAGTCCGCCGCCTGCTGTTGCTGTACTTCGTCCGCCAGCAAGCGAAATGACTTCACCGCGCCGGTAAGCCGATCGGCTGCCTCGGCGAGCTGATTGGCCGACGACGCAATCTCCTCGGTCGAGGCACTCTGCTCTTCGCCCGACGCGGCCAGCTCTTCGGCGGAGGCGAGGAGGGTGTCGGTCTGGCCGGCGACGGTGCCCAGCCGGTTGGCGATCTCCTCGACGAGCGAGCGCAGCTCCCCCGCCGACTGCGCGATCTCGCGGCTCCAGGCATCGTTCGCATCGGCCTCGCTCGCCACGGTCGCCAATCCCTGCGCCGCCGTTTGCGACGCTTCTCGCACGGCGGTGCCTCCCTCGGCCAGCCGCACCAGGCGGTCGCGAATTGCCTGCACCCGCTCGAGCACGCTGCGGACGGTATCGGCGGTTGCGCCCGCGGCGGCTGCCGCAACCGACGCCAGCTTGCGGACTTCGTCGGCCACGACGGCAAATCCACGGCCCTGCGGACCGGCGCGCGCCGCTTCGATCGCGGCATTAAGCGCCAGCATGTTCGTCTGTGTCGCGACCGCCTTCATCTGCGCCACGAACGTCTGGATCTTGGCGGATGCCTGTGCCAATGCCTCCGCTTCCTCGGCGCCTTTCGCGACCTCGTCGGCGAGTTTGGCGAGACGCCCCGTGCCTTGGTCCAATCCTTCCTTGTGACGTCGCGCCAGCGCCGCCAGATCGGTGTTGCGGCGGGCCGCTTCTTCGGCGCCCTGGGCGAGCTTCACGGCAATGTGGAGAATCCGCGCTGCGTCGTCAGCGGCTGCCCGTACCAGTTGGGCCTGTTCGCCGGCGCGCCGTGAAAGGTCCTGCGACGTGGAGGCCATCTCCTCGGTTGAGGCGCTCATCTCTTCGGTCGACGCGGAGATCTCCGTCGCCATCGCGGCAGCCTCGTCGGCCGCAGCGCGGATCGCACCGACGAGCCTGCGCAGCGCGACCACCATCGAGTGCACCGACGACATCAGGTCGGCGACTTCGCTTGCCTCCGCGCGGTGCGTCGCGACCGTGACAGAGAGATCACCGCCGGCGACGCGGCTCGCGATGGCACCCGCGGCGCGCACCGGATCAGTGACGAGGCGGCCGAGGCGCTGCGACAGCCAGAACAGGGCGCCCACGGCCACGGCAGCCACGAGCAAAGCGCCTACCCAGATCGTGACCTGCGTCGTTCGCGCGGCAGCGAACGCCGTGCTCGCCGGTTCCCGATAGAGCACCCACCACTTTCCCTCGTTCGCCGGCACCGAGACGACGAACTCCCCCTCACCCCGGGGCGTGGTGATGTCGACCGTGACCGCTTGAGATTGGAACGGGATCTTGTCTTTGTCCGGGAGGGCTTGCAGCAGCAGGGTCGGGTCGGGTGAAACGAGCACCGTGCCGTCGCTCGTTACCACCTCGAGATACGCGCCGCGCCCGGCGAGCTCTTCGGTGCCGAGCAGCCTGGTCAATCGTTCGAGGCTGAACAGCGCCTGGAGCACCCCAAGCGGGCGATTGTCCCGCGGGCCGCGGATCGCGACGTCGAATTCGAGCGCCGTGTGGGTGCCGGTCGAATCCGACTCGGGGTCGCCCTCGTAGGAGCCGTCCCGCATCGCGCGTTGCCACCAGACCTCATCACGTTGAACGAAATCCGAGGCTTGGCCCGACAACAGAACGTTGAGCCCGTGACTCTCGGTGACGCTCAATTCCGAGAAGTCCGAGATCTTCGCGTAGGATCGGAGATAGTCGCGCAGCTCCGGTTCGCCGCCCAGCGCTCGGGAAGCGTCGAATCTGGCCTCGAGCGTGGGGATCGGCAGCTGGTCGAGGCCGCGGGCGATGACATCCTTGCCGGCCTGCCGGACCCCCGCAACGAGCTGAGGCATGCTCGCCAGCGACGCCACTTCGTGGTGCCGCTCCTTGAGATACTGCGAGACGATTACCGCGACCCTCGTCGCGACGTCACGACCGCGCACATCCTCCTGCTCCTCGAGCACATGGCCGACGCGGCTGCTGGCCAGCCACGCGACGAAGACAACGAGCAGGACGGCCGCACCGGCCCCTGAAATCAGAAAACTCTGCTGGAGTTGCTGTGACTTGATGGCCATTCGGGTTTAGTTTTACCCACCGTATGCGAGACGTCCCAAACTACGATCCGGCTGCGCTCGAGGCAAAGTGGCAGGCCCGTTGGGCTGAGCGCCATACCAACGAGCCCGATCTCGATCGGGCCGCTCGGCCGTTCTACAACCTCATGATGTTTCCCTATCCCTCGGCCGAGGGTTTACACGTCGGTAATATGTTCGCGTTCACCGGCGCGGACATTTACGGCCGGTTCAAGCGGCTCCAGGGCTACGACGTGTTCGAGCCGATGGGGTTCGACGCCTTCGGGATCCATTCCGAGAACTACGCGCTCACCGTCGGAACCAACCCCGCCAAGCTCATCCCGCAGAACATCGCCACGTTCCGGCGCCAGTTGCGGCGCTTCGGCGGCATGTTCGACTGGCGTCACGAGCTCTCGACTACCGATCCCGCGTACTACAAGTGGACCCAGTGGCTCTTTCTGCAGCTCTTCAAGGCGGGTCTTGCGTACAAGAAGCGCGCGGCGGTGAATTGGTGTCCCAAGGACAAGACCGTGCTCGCCAACGAGCAGGTCATCGACGGCCGCTGCGAGCGCTGCGACACGCCAGTCGAACAGCGCTTCCTCGACCAGTGGTTCTTTCGGATCACGAACTACGCCGAGCGGCTTCTCCAGAACCTCCAGAGCCTCGACTGGTCTTCCTCCACCGTCCTCCTTCAGAGGAACTGGATTGGCCGCAGCGAAGGTGCCGAGCTCATTTTCGAGACGCCGAGCGGCAAGAAGATCACGGTCTTCACGACCCGGCCCGATACGGTGTTCGGCGCGACCTACCTGGTCCTGGCACCTGAGCACCCGTTCGTGGACGAGCTCACCGCCGTCGAGCAGCGCTCGGCCGTCAAGGCATACCAGCGGGAGGTGCAGTCCAAGGACATCGTATCGCGGCGAGTAGGCGACAAGACGAAGGGCGGCGTCTTCATCGGCTCCTATGCCCGAAACCCGGCGACGGGGGAAGCGATCCCGATCTGGATTGCCGACTACGTCCTGATGGAGTACGGCACTGGGGCCATCATGGCCGTTCCCGCGCACGACAAGCGGGACTTCGAGTTCGCCACACAGTTCAAGCTCCCGATCCGGCAAGTCGTGGCGGTCGAGGGTGAGACGCTGCCGATCGTGTCCGAGAGCGGCGTGCTGATGAACTCAGGGGCGTTCGACGGCACGCCGTGCGTCGAAGGGTCGCGCAAGATTGTCGCCTGGCTCTCCGGCCGCGGGCTCGCGACGCCACGCGTCCAGTACCGGCTGCACGACTGGTGCATCTCGCGGCAGCGGTACTGGGGTCCGCCGATCCCGATCATCTACTGCGAGAAATGCGGAATCGTCCCGGTGCCCGAGCAGGATCTGCCGGTCGAGCTCCCGCTCATCGAAGATTTCCGCCCCGACGACACGGGGGTGAGCCCGCTTGCCCGGCACGAAGAGTGGTATTTCGTGAAGTGCCCCCAGTGTGGGGGCAAAGCGCGCCGCGAGACGGATGTCTCCGACACGTTTCTCGATTCGGCGTGGTACCATCTTCGTTATCCGTCGACCGAATTCGACGATCGCCCGTTCGACCCGGCCCGCACGAAGCAATGGCTCCCGGTTTCGAGCTACATCGGTGGCAACGAGCACGCGGTGCTACACCTGCTGTACGCGCGCTTTATTTGCCTCGTGTTGCATGACTTGGGGCATTTGCACTTCGATAGCCCCTACCCGAAATTCCGCGCGCACGGCTTGATCGTGAAGGACGGCGCCAAGATGTCAAAGTCGCGCGGCAACGTCGTCGTGCCCGACACCTACATCCAGCAGTGGGGCGCGGACACGTTCCGGATGTACCTGATGTTCCTCGGCCCGTTCCAGGACGGCGGCGATTTCCGTGATTCAGGAATCGTCGGCCAGCGCCGGTTCCTGGAGAAAGTGTGGGCGATGGCTCACGACACTGCTGGAGCGAAAGGCGGGATCGCGCCGGCGCTGGAGCAGAAACTCCATCGCACGATCCGCAAGGTGACTGCCGACACCGAAGCGCTGCAATACAACACGGCGATCGCGGCGATGATGGAGTACGTGAATGAGCTCAGGGAACAGGGAGCGGGGAGCAGGGAGCTGATCAAACCGCTCGTCATTATGTTAGCGCCCTACGCCCCGCATATCGCGGAAGAGTTGTGGTCCGTATTGGGTAACGAGACGTCGGTCTTCGAAGCTCGCTGGCCCGCCTACGACGAGCGCCTGGCCTCGGCCGGTGATGTGGAGATCGCCGTCCAGGTGAACGGCAAGCTTCGGTCGCGTCTCACGGTGCCGCGCGGCATGGCGGAGAAGGACGTACTCGCGCGCGTGCTCGCTGATGAAGCCGTAAAGAAGTTTGTCGACGGGAAGAAGGTAAAGAAGGTGATTTACGTGCAGGACCGGCTGGTCAATCTGGTCGTCTAAAGCGTCTTCGCTACCAGCTCGCCGACGAAGTAGCCGACCGCCGCGACCCCCATCCCGATCACGAACATGTCGATGCCGCTGCGGATCACGCCGCGGCCGGTAAAGAAGCTGCGGGCGGCGCCCACGGCGAAGTGCGACAGCATCGCGATCGTGAACGCCATCCAGATGGCGGCGCGCCCCTGCAGCACGAGGAAGGGAAAGACGGGAATGAAGGCGCCCACCGCGGTGGCCACGCCCGTAATCCACCCCTCGCGGAACGGCGTCGCGTGTGCCTCGCCGATCTTCAGCTCCTCGCGGACCTGCTCTCCCAGCGCGCGGGCGGGGTCGCGCATCACTTCTTCCGCGATGCGGCGCGCGGTGCGGGGATCGACACCTTTCGCCTCGTACTGAAGCGCCAGCTCGTCCTGTTCCACTTCCGGCATCAAGCGAATCTCTTCCTTCTCCATCGCGATCTCGTGCTCCCACACCTCCTGCTCGCTCTTCGCGGCCAGATATCCGGACGAGCCCATCGACAGCGCGTCGGCGATCATGCCGGCCACGCCCGAGATCATGATCACGTGCGGCTGCACCGCCGCGCCGATCACCCCAGCCACGAGCCCAAAGTTCGCGGTCAGCCCGTCGTTGAAGCCGTAGACGACATTGCGCAGGAAGCCGCCGGAACCCGTCTTGTGCCACGGCTCGGCCCCCTTGCCGGCCAGATCCGCGAGCGTCCCGGCGTGAGCGGCTGATTCCTTGGCGAGCTGGAGCGAGACGTCCTGCGCGTCGGGAAGGCTCGATTCCTTGTGGAGGTTGAGGTATCCCTTTACCTCCTCGCCCTCTTCACGCAGCAGCATCGGGAGCAGGTAGCGCGTGCCAAACCGCCGGCCGAACCACGCCCGGAGCCTCGCGTTCAGCGACGGCCGCGCGTGTTCTACCGTATGGCCGTGCTCGGCGAGCAGCTTGCTCCACATCTGCACGTGGCGCTCCTCGACGCCCGCGAGCTTGATGTAGACGTCCCTTCTATGGGCGTCGGATTCCTGTCCGGCGAGGGCGAGGTAGAGGTAGGCCGCGTCCGCTTCATCCTGCCAGTGATGCAGCCATCCGCGGATCTCGGTGTTAGGCATGCGGCAAGCTACTACGGCTCAACGCCTTAGGGAACCATGATTTTCCCTAGGCCATCTCGCGACGTTCTACGTAGTTGTGGCATCATAATTTTCGGACAATGACCGTGTCTCTCGCCGTCCCGGATGTCCTCGTCGCCCGTGCGCAAGCCGGAGATGAAGCAGCCCTCGAAGCCCTGTACCGGGCCTTCGAGACGCCTGTCTACAATCTCGTCCGGCGCATGCTGCGGCGGCCGGAGGACGCGGAGGACGTGGTTCAGGAGACGTTTCTCGAGGTGGTGCGCAACATCAAGCAGTACCGCGGCGAGGGCCATCTCTGGGGTTGGGTCCGCCGCATCGCTTCGACGAAGGCATTGATGCGGATTCGCCGCGATCAGGTGCGGGCGACGGAGTCGCTGGACGATGAGCCGGGCAAACCGGGGATGCATGTCGGCGCCAACCTCGATCTGGAGCGCGCGTTCGAACGGCTTTCCGAGACTTCCCGGGCCGTGGTGTGGTTGCACGACGTTGAAGGATACACGCACGAGGAAATCGCGGAGCAGATGGGGAAGTCGGTGAGCTTTTCCAAGTCCCAGCTGGCGCGAGCCCATGCGCGTTTGCGGGGGATGCTGGATAAAGGAGCGAATGCATGATGCATTGCACGATGGAAGATCTGGGAGCCTTGCGGGCAGGTGAAGCGTCGGTCTGGGCGCGCCGGCACATCACCACCTGCGCTGCGTGTCAGGCCGAGCTGGAAGCGCTGTACCAGCGAGTCGCGCAGCTCAAGGCGTTACCGGCGTTGCGGCCGCCTCGCGACCGCTGGCCCGCCGTGCAGGCGGCGTTGCGCGCCGAGCGCTCCCGCCGCCGCCGCACGTGGGGAACGTGGACCGGCAGTCTCGCCCTCGCCGCCACGATCGCCGCAATCCTGCTGCTACAGCCGTCGGCTGGTGAAAAGGGCACGCTCTACGCCGAGCTGAGCCAGGCGAAGCAACAGTCGGCAACGCTCGAGGATTCGCTGCAGCATTACGACATCGACGGCCGCGTGTTGAGCGGTCACGCGGCGGCTCTGGTGGCGGATTTGGAAGACCGCATTTCGATTCTCGACGGCACCCTCGCGCAGCGGGAACCGAGCGCACAGGACGCCGAACTCGTAAAACTTTGGCAGGAGCGCGTCGGACTGATGCGGGAGCTCGTGACCGCCCGCGCGACGCGCGCCCGTTACGTCGGGCTATAGAGGCCCGGAGGAGAAATAGATGATTCGCAATTGGACTGCGGCAGCGCTCGCCGTCTGTTTGCTGTTGCCGGCCGCATCGATGGGGCAGGGGACCCCGCGCCGGCCGAGCACCCGTCCCCGCGTGAGGGTCCAGACCGGGGACGGGCCGTTTGGCGTGTATTCGTTCAGCGACAGCCGCGGCCGCATCGGGGTGATCGTGGACACCCGCGCCAATGCCTCGGGCGACAAAGTCGGCGCGCGCATCGAAGCCATCACACCCGGCGGACCCGCCGAGAAGGCGGGCCTCAAGGTCGGTGACGTCATCACCCGCTTCAACGGCACCGCCCTCGGTGGCTCGGAGTCAGAGGACAACGAGAATTCCGGGCCTGGCATGAAACTGATCGATCTCGCGCATGAGCTCGAGCCCGGCGATACGGTGCAGGTCGAGTATCGCCGCGGTACCGACTCCCGGAAGGCCACGATCGTCGCCGAGGATCTCGGCATGAGTGGCATGAGCGGACACTTCGAGATGCCGGAGATGGGACGGATAAAGGAGTTGAGGGAGTTGATGCCTGAGATGCATGTCGGTCCCGGGAACGACTTCGAGTTTGCCTTTGGCAGTCCCTGGGGCGGCATCGAGCTGGTGAAGCTCAATCCCGACCTCGGCGACTACTTCGGAACGCGCGAGGGGGTGCTCGTAGTCAGCGCACCCGAAGACTCAACGCTCGCTTTGAAGGGCGGGGATGTGATCGTCTCGATCGGCGGCCGCAAGCCCACGTCACCGATGCAGGCGATGCGCATCCTCCGCTCCTACGACCCGGGCGAATCGGTGACCCTCGACGTGCTGCGGAAGCAGAAACATGTGACCGTGACGTGGAAGGTGCCGGAGAAGGAGCGCCGCTTCCTCCGGACACCGCGGATGCATGAGGAGCCGAGCTGGTTCCGCATGGCGCCGAAGTTCCGGTCGCATATCCCAGTGCCCGTTTGGAAGACTCACGAACTGGTTCACGCCAACCACGCGATCTAAGAGACCGCACCCCTATGTCCCTCTCTCCACACTTTGGAGAGAGGGACTTTTCTTACCGATTGGGACCGATCAGGATCGCGTTCGTAAGCATTCGCGCAGGTCCGCGCCAGAAGGCTCGAAAGAGGGGATCACTCAGAAACAGCACGACCCGCCCACTGCCTTGATTCTCGACCGCTGCCCACGTAGAGCCCTTGAGCAGTCGCGCGGTGTTGTCGGGCCAGGTGAACCCCGACAGCACCAACGAGTCCACCGGATCGGTGAAAGTGACGGCGTTGGCCCCGCTTTTGGATGGGCGCCAGAATGTGTCGCCGTCAATGAATACCGCCATGCGATTGCGGTCGTATCCCAGCGTCAGCCAGTGGGTGGTGTCGAGCGTCGCGCGGAAGATCGCGCCCGGGATCCATTCCGGCCGATCGCGGGCCGGTGCGGTTTTCGAAATCAAGGCGGGCTCGTTTCCCGCCGCGGTCGAATCGGCTTTTGCCCCGCTGTCGGGGGCGACGCTCGCGATGGTCGACAGCTCCACATCCTTGTTCGCCGCGAGGTCACCGGCGCCGCCGTATCCGATGAGCACGCCTCCGGAGCGCACCCACGCCTTCAGTTTCGCGACGCCATCGTCGCCGAGCTCGCGGCGCATGCGGCCGCCATTGCCGTCGGGGATAATCAGCACGTTGAACGTCTGCAGATCGTCCATGCGCCCCATGGCGCGCAGCGGTACCGGCGTGAACGGCGCTTTCAGCTCGCGCGCCAGGAAACTCCACAGCCACCCGTAGCTTGTTTCGGAGATGCCGTCCCCGGCGGCGACCACAATCCTGGGCGCGCGCAGCGCGAGCACCTCACCCGACCCGATGCCGATGTCGCCGCTGTCGGGGAACGCCGTCTGCAGCGGTAACACGGTCACGCCGAGCGAGGGCCCAAGCGCGGCGATGCGCTCGTGCAGACCGGCCGTGTTGCGCTGGGGGCGGGCGACGAACGTGCCCCTGGGGTACGTCCGGCCGCCCGCCTGAATGGGACGGGTCGCCACCGCGAGGCGGAATCCCTCGGCCTCCAGCGCAATCGCCAGCCTGGCGGCTCCTGGTCGGTCGTTGGCGAAGACGTACGCGCTCGCGGCCCGCGTGGGTGCGGCAGCCGGCGGCAGCAGCGAATCCGTGACCGCCTCACCACCTCCGCCGGCGTCTTCCGTCCAGTAGGCATCGAGATTGAACGACAGCGGGAGCGACCAGGCCGTGATGTCGTAGAAGCCGTAGTCCTCTTTGTCCGCTTCCTCGCCGCGCCGGCGGTTGCGGTGAAACTTGGCGTACTCACGCTCC
>DATGVC010000119.1:0-5235 GCA_035300745.1 Gemmatimonadales bacterium
CGGCAGCGCCGAACGCGACGATCTCGATGCCCAACTTCGTGCGCGCAGAGAGCGTTGGTGGCACGATCACACAGCCTCCCGCGTCGGCAGTCCGCCGAACCGGCGGTCGCGTGAGTGAAACTCGTGAATGGCGGCCGCCAGCTGCGGCGCGCCGAAGTCCGGCCACATCCGCTCGGTGAACCACAGCTCGGCGTAGGCGCATTCCCACAGCAGGAAGTCCGACAGCCGCTGCTCGCCGCCGGTGCGGATGAGGAGATCGACATCGGGAAGGAACGCCCCCGCGCGAATCGCCTCGCGCGCGGAGTAGTCGACGGCAATCCGTAGCGCGAGGCGTGTCCCGCCCGCCGTTTCCTGTTCGGCCGTCGTGATCGCCGTGACGAGCGAGTGGGGCAGCCGGTCGCGTCGGCCGATCACCGTGAGCTTGACGCCTTGCGCGTAGAGCGCGGCTGTCTCGGTCCGCAGGTAGCGCGCGAACAGACGCATCAAGGTCGAGACCTCGGCGGCCGGCCGGCTCCAGTTATCGGATGAGAAGGCGTACAGCGTGAGGGCGGAGATGCCGCAGCCGGGCGCGATTTCGACGACGCGGCGCACCGCCTCGGCGCCGGCGTGGTGACCGGCGGCGCGCGGCAGGCCGCGGCGCGTCGCCCAACGGCCGTTGCCGTCCATGACGATGGCGACGTGGAAAGAAGTACTTTGTGTCATAAAGCTATCCCGCAAAAAAAAGAGTCCACGTCAGCGCGCTCGCGTTGCGCGAATCAACGCTTCCATGTGATCGAGGTAGCGCTCGAGCGCCCGCCTGCCGAGGGCGGTCAGTCGGTATTCCGTCTTGGGGACGCGGCCTTCGAACGACTTGTCGCACGTGATGTACTCCGCGTCCTCGAGCTTGCGCGCGTGGACACTGAGATTGCCGTCGCTCGTCTTGAGCAGCGCCTTGAGCTCGTTGAACGTGAGGCTCTCCCGCACCGCGAGCGCGCTCACGATCGCGAGCCGCACGCGCTCGTGAATCAGCCGGTCCAGATCCGCCGGTTGCACTTTTGGTTTCACCGGCCGATCGGGTTCCGCGCGGGCGATCCGCGCCGTGTTGCTCTTAGCCACCGTACCTCCGTGCGATGATCAGGCCGAACACGATGTGAAGGCCGCCGAAACCGCTTGCGATGAGCCACGCTTGCCAACTGGCCGGTACGAACAGCGCCGCCGTGCCCAGGATCATGAAACAAATTCCCATCACCGGGACGACCCGCATTGAAAATGCGCCGCCCGTGACCACGCCGGCGCCGTAGCACAACAGCCACACGGCAGGGAGGAGCGCGAGCTGCTTCGCGTGCCAAAGCACGTAGGTCAGCAGCGCCCCGACGATGAACGGTGGCACCACGCTGAGTCCGAAGCGTCGTCCCGGGCCGTGGACGATGGCATCGCCAGCGCGCATGGCCTTATACAGGAGCGCGGCGACGCCGATCCCGGCGCCGAGTAACGCTTCGAACATCCAGACCCAGAGCCAGTGCGTTTGCGCCGTGCCGTACACCGGCGCGAGCGGCAGCGCTCCGGCGAGCGCCGAGGCGGCCAACGCCGTCACGCCGAGCACGACCATCCCCCACCCGGGCACCGCCGTGAACGAGCCCGCCCGCTCCATAGTGGAGCGGATGAACTGCAGATTGTCGAGCGCCCGATCGTGCAGCGGCCGCGGAGCCGTCATGGGAGGAAAGCTAGAGGACGGAGCCGCCAGCTGTCAAGTACTTTATGACGCAAAGCAGATCATCGGTTTTTGAGACGACGCACGAGCTTGAGGCCCGACCACACGTCGTCCACCGCGGCGACTTTCACGTCCACGAGCCCGGTGGGCAGGGCGATCTCGCGCACAACGTCTTCGGTGATGTCTGTCGCCACGCCCGACGTTTTCTTGGGCCATGAGATCCACAGGGCGCCGCCGGGCTCGAGTGCGCGGAGCAGAACTGGGAGTTTCGACTGGAGCAACGCACGACTGCGCGTGAAGAACTGAATGAACGCCAACGGACCACGCGCCCCGGAGGCCACCACCACACCGGGCGGTAAATTCCCCAGTGTCGCGCGGTAGTTCCGCGGTGCGTTGAGAATCGCAATTCGGGTTCCGGGCTTGATCCCCAGCTTCTCGACCAGCGGCCGGCCCGAGTACCCAGCCACGCCTACTGCACGCAGGTGCCGTGCGGATCCGGCTTCGGCTTGTCCACGACCACGCGGTGATCGAGGTTCGCCACCGCCGTCGCGATGTCGTACACGAACTGCGACACGTGCGCCAGCTTGTCGTAGTCGATGTACTCCGGCTCGTCCGTCACCTGATGGTAGTCGCGGTGGTTTCCCGTCGTGAAGAACGCGATGGGGATGCCGTAGCGCGCGTACATGTAGTGATCACTGCGGCAGTAGTACTGCTCCGGATGGCCCGTCGCGTCGAACTGATAATCGAACGTAAACGGCTGCTTCCGAGCCTTGTTCACGGTCTCGATCAGGTCGCCGAGCTCGGTCGAGAGGCGGCGCGTGCCGATGAGCTGCAAGTATCCCGGCCCCCCGCCGTTCTCGTCGTCGGCGCGGCCGCGCCCCACCATGTCGATGTTGAGCTGCGCCACGATCGAGTCGCGCGTGACCGTCGGATGGTCGGTGAAATACTGCGATCCGAACAACCCCAGCTCCTCGCCGGTATGCCAGACGAAGATGATCGAGCGCTTCGGCTTTGCCCGTGCGCCGGCGAACGCTTCCGCGATCTCCAGCACCGCGGTCGTCCCCGAGCCGTCGTCATCGGCGCCGTTGTAAATCGAATCGCGCCGCACGGGATGGACGCGGCGCAGGCTGTCCACGTTCACGTGGATCTGCTGCACCTGATCCGGCGTCACCCGATGGTTGGGCGCGGCCAGCTCCAGCTTGCGTAGGGCGTCGTTGAACGCCCGAAGGGAATCGTGGTCGGCCGGCGTCTGGTCGAAGCCGATGTGGTCGTTGTGAGCGCCGATCGCCACGTACTCTCCCTTCAGCTTCGGATCGCTGCCCGGCAGAATGGCGACGACGTTGCGCGCCGGGGCGGGCGTCTCGACGAACGACACGGAGCCGTGGACGCTCTTTCCCGCCGCGCCCGCGCGCACGCTGTCGAGTGGCGCGCCGAGCAGCAGCCGGGCACCGGCGGCATTCACGTACATGTAGACGGGCAAGCTGGTGGTATCGCCCGCCGGCGCGGCATCGCGCAGGATCGTCTGTGGCTGCCGGAAAAAGCTCATGGCCTGCGGCGGGAATTGTTGGAGCGCCACCACTGCGATGCCTGCGGCTGTCCGAAACCGCGTGAGCAGCGCTCCGCGATTCACCTGCGCGGAGGGAGGAAGATTCGGGCCGGTGCGCACGGCGATCACGATGAACTTTCCCGTCGCCTGGTCCGGCATCACCATCGTGCTGTCGCCCAGCACTCCTGCATAGACCGCTTGCGCGCCGTCGAAGGCCTTCGTCGTCCGGCCCGGATCACGCGGCACGAAATCATCCCACGGACGCATTGCCGTGCCGTCGACCGAGAGCCCCGCGCTCGCATCGAGCTGCCGTTTGACGAGCGGCACGTTCTGGAAATAGCCGCCGGAGTCCCCCGCGGGCACCAGCCCAAAGCGTTTGACCTCCGACGCGATATACGCCGTGGCTTTGAGATTGTATTCGCTGCCGGCCAGGCGGCCCATCATCGAATCGTCCGAGTAGAGGTACAGACGAGTCATGAGGTCCGCCGGCGTGATCGCGGCTTGCGTGCGCGCCGGCTCGTGCTTCAGCGGCAGCGCCCCCCCTGTCTGCGCGCGGGCCTGCGCCGCGAGCATCACGAATGCACCGAGAACGACAAACCGACCTACTGCCTGCATGGGACGTTCTCCAAAAAAAGAAGGAAAGGGAAGATCACCGATTGGTTGCGCGCTGTCATGTCGGGGTCTCGTTAGGAACAGCCGGCGCCTTGCGGCGACGCCCCAGCGATCGCGCCAGGATGCCGAGGCCGGCTCCCTGACCCTCGCGGCGCGGCATCGCCCGATACAGCAGGACGATCACGACCCACGTCAGCCAGCTCGCCCGCTCACTCCAGCTCAATGAGCGCAGCATGTACCATGGCTGGCTCAGCGCCGCGGCCCAGGACCACCCGTTGCCCTGTACCAGCGCCAGCGGCCGCGCAAAGACGCGATTGGTGTGAAAGCCCTGCGCGCCCGGTCGCGAGACGTTCCAGACGCACGTGACCTGTCCCCAGCCGTGATTGTCGCTCGCGCCAACGACCATCAGATCGTGGCTGCCTGCGAGCGCGAGCACCTGGCGGCGCAGGTCCGGCGGGAACCCCAGCGCCTTCGGCGCGCAGTTCACGATCTCAAACCCGTCCACCCCCGCCACGACGAATGCGCCCAGGTCCTCCCAGTGATTGCGCCAGTACTCGGGGAGCGATGCGATGCTGAGCCCTCCTTGGCGCTCGATCGCGGCGAAGATCCGTAGCATCCGCGCCGTGTTCCCTCCGAAGCTGTCGCGCGGCAATGCCTCGACCGGCCCGATCGCCACCACGTGTTGCCCAGAGACGCTCCATTCGACGCCCGGCAACAGACTGATCGACGTCCCCGCCGGGGCGGGAAGCGAGCCGTTGTACACGACATTGTGGTCGGTCACGTACGACGCTTCGAACCCCTGCCGCTCATGCCAGTCGGCGAGCTTCGCGAGCGTCCATCCCGGCCGCCCGTCGTGCGAGAGATTGGTGTGCGCGTGATAATCGATTACCGTGCCGACGCCGTCGCTCGTGAGACGCGGAACAGGGCGGGGCAACAGCACCGCGGCGATGCCGAGCAGGATGAGCACCCCCGGACCGACCAGCGCGCGCGCGACGCGGCGGCGCCACCTGAGCGGCGTCGCCGAGCGACGCAGCGCGCCCCATGCGCCGAGCACCAGGATCCAGACGGCGAGCGCCCACTCCGCGCGGGGCTGGCTGAAAAATGTGAGCGCGTCGAGCGAGTTGGAGAGCGGGGCGAAGAAGACGTACAGGATCGGACGATCGAGGTCCGCGTCGCCCGGCGCGGAGCCGGTGACCGCGTCGACGAGGGGGGACAGCGGGTGAATCGCGGTCGCGAGAAGCAGGACCACCAGCGCGATCGCAACCGGGTGGCGGCGCAGCAGGTTCACTCGCAAATTTCCCGCATGTCGGGTCGGATAGAAACTAGTGGTCAGCGGCCCCGCACGCGATGACGAGCATGAGACCGCTCGGTGAGCTGCCGGACCTCG